>JABHNK010000006.1 GCA_018694295.1 Waddliaceae bacterium | reverse complement strand
TCGGCAACCTCACCGATTATCTTCGTTTCATCGACATCATATTCCCTCAATGTAGCACCGAACGTCGCTTCTTCCTGGGTCTTGCCTTCTTGTAGCAATTTTGCGCCAAACAACGCAGCTTCTTGAGAGAAGCCTGATTTCTTCAACAAAGCTCCAAAATTTGCAGCTTTTTCTTCTACGCCTTTACTTTTAAAATACGCTTGTGACCAGGATGTTTTTGTTTCTTTGACAAACTGCTGATATCGATCTCTAAAACCCTGTATTATAGCCTTAAGCTTGCCGAAAAATTTCATAATAGCGCTGTTTGAAACCTTTTGCGCCAGCTTGCGACGACCTGAAGGCATATCGGACAGCCTATTAACACCATGTTCTTGTTGAATAGGTTGAGTAGTCTCTTTATCTTTCGCTTTTTCAAGGATTTCTACGCCGATATCTTCTACAGACGTCTCTTCTTTGGATTTCGGCTCTTTGGTGGTGTCCGGAACATGCTCTGCATGACCTGCCTTGGCCTGATACGTTGTCAACCATAATAACTCCTATATTTTCCATCCTATCGCATAGTCTGATAATATTATACTAAAATTTTAAAGCCTTCGAGAAAGCGTTTTATACACGTTTTTTTTGTATCGACGTCCGAAGACGCCACCGACAGTATGTATAGTGTCCTGAAGTCGATAAGTGCGCGGTAGTGTGTGGAGTAGTCACCGGACTGTACTATAAAGTCAAAGCCCGACACTCCTTTATCGCCTATTACGGGGTGGAATTCTAATAGTTCATTACCTGGAGTTTCGTTGATTATTTCGTTCATCACTTTTTCTATAACTTCATCGGTATTGCCGAGGACGACTTCTGGCGGGTATTGTACTACTGTTATTGTGTAGAAATCGTTGTCGGGATCTTCTGCGGCGTATGTGTCGTATACTGTAGAGATTTTACCATCGAGTATAGGAATTTCAGCGTGGTCGTATCCTGGGGTATCGGGGAAGACTGCTTTGAAGTTTCCGATGACGGAGTGGAACGGCGTCCATGAGATTTCTGTTACCTTGTTGGCGTTAACGCGTTGGGCATATTTTTCAGCTTGCTTCGTGACGACGACGATAAAAAGCTTCGCGACGAGCAGCATCGCGAAGAGTATTATTGCTATAAGGAGAAAGCGTTTTAATAGTTTTATCATCATATCGATAAATCACTCTATTCCTTTTTTACAGCCATTGTCAGGCGCTAGGCTTAGGTTTGCTATATATAATTGCTTTAACGAAATCTAGCGCTTTTTGAAATAAGATTTCTGGATTTTTCGAGTTTTTTGACATCTTATTTCTTGCCTCGAGTTTAGATCTAAAAATCGCTGTATTTAAATTAGGATTTTCTAACATTTGTGTCGCCTCAACAAACTCTTTTCTTGAGATCGCACCGATAAATGGCCATATCAAGTCCTCTGCTTCTTTAGTTTCCTTTTCAATTAACTTTAAAGCTATTGCTTTCTCTCTCTCTAACTTTGCTTCTTCTTCATCCTCTGGTCGAGGAGAACGCCTCGCGAACAAAGCATTTAATCGTGCCCTTAAAGATTTTTTTTTGGGGGGGGCTGCAGGCGCGGGCGCAGGAGACACGTGCTTAGGTCCAGGTTTAAGTTCCTGCTCCTCCACTGCATCTCCTACAACAACGCCTATATCTTCAGCATCAACGGCTGCTTCTATTGGCGGCGGTGATGCTTCTTCTGTCTTCGCTTCTGGGGCTGTCACCACTGGCTCTTGGTGTGCTTCTTTAGGGAGGGCTTCTTCTGTAGGCGGTTCCGACTCAGGCGCTACCTCGGGTTCTGTCGTAGCTGCATGCACAGGCGCAGGAGGCGGTTGGCTCGATACAGCTTTTTCTATGCCTTTATTGACAGCGCCCCCTACAAAAGCTTCAAGATTAAACGCTTCTTCTGTAGGCGATGGTGACGTTGCAGATGTAGGCTCCTGCTCAGGTTGCGCCTCCGGTGTTGGTTCAGGCCCGAGCTCTGCCGCTAGTGGCGGTGGCGACTGCACAGTGGTCTCTTGCGTTTTTGGCTGCGATGATTTTCTCTTCAGAGCCGGATCCAACCAAGTTTCCACTATTTTTGTGCCTTCTTCTATCCCGAATCTTATTTTAAGCATCGCTTTAAAGTTTTGTTCTTCAAAGTTAGTGTGATCTAAAACTTGTTCCACGACCCCCGGGTCTTTTGCTTTTGCCGCAGCAACAAACCCGTGTACCAAATCGTTTATTGTAATCTTGTCATCCTTCATAATCTTGTCTATTATATTCAATAGATCCGCATGCAGGCCTGGATTTTTACTTGAGACTTTTGGCTTAAGCAATATCGCCCAGTTAAGAACCAAGCCCAAAGCGCTAAGAGATTCATACTGTTCTTTTAGTTTTTTAATTCTAGCTATATTTATCCCCTTGATTTTCACATCTTCAGGAAGGTGTTTTATATTCCCGAATATTACAGCAAGAGCAAGAGAGTCACCTTCGCGAAGCGCCTTCAAAAACTTCTTGCTGTCAAATTCTCCCAAGGCCATTTTCATTTTTTCAACTACCGGCTGTAAGTTATATGATTGTGCTATCAGATAGCCATGGAACAAATCTTTTCCTGAAATATTTTTATCTCCTAATATTTCTTCTATCTTATTGTCGGCAGTAGGGGCTATCTTTCCGACAGCAACACTCTCAAATTTCTTTTTTTTATGATCTCTTGATATGACGTGTTTTAGATATATTGCGATTTCAAGCGCAGCCCCTAGATCGCTAAGATCATCACCCGCTTGCGGCATTCCACCAAAGACTGTTATTTCTTTTCCTATAACTATAGCACCCTTGGGAGTCTTTGATTTTTTAAACATCCGAACAAGGGTGGCATAGTCTCCATCCTTAAGCGCTGCCTTAGCCATTTTGTCCCAGGCTCTTTTATTAGTTGGCAATAGCTTTTCTGCTTTGAGCCTACGCTCGGTTACAACTTCTTCTTTTCGCTCGCTCTCTGGCGCTGCCAAAAGCTCTTCAAGTTCTTCAAGCTCTTCAAGTTCTTCAAGTTCTTCAAGTTCTCCAGGTTCTCTAAGAGCGTCAAGTTCGGCCTCCAATGATTTATCATCTGGCTCATCTTCCCCTAGTTTCAGCGCGTCTCCAATTGCGGACACTTGCTTTTCTACATCAGCAATTGCCGCTTGCGCTTGCTGTATTCCCTCACCAACCTCCGCATCATCACCATCCGGCTCTGTATCAATCAACTTTGCCTCCATCTCTTCGAGCGCAGCGTCTGCTGCCTCTGCAGTCATGCCCTCGGCCTCAGACGCAGGAGGCGTATGAGCAGCCGGGGCTAGAGCAGCATCTATAGCTTCTTTCACAAAGGCATTCGCATCTTCACTGTCAAACTTCGGCTCAGGCTCAGGCTCAGGCTCAGGCTCAGGCTCAGGCTCAGGCTCAGGCCCTTCTGCAAATTCCTGTGATTGTAGCGCAGGACTGGGTCCTTCTGCTGGTGAAGCCTCTTCAGGAGCTTGTTCTTCTAGTCCCAGTCCCGATAAAGCTGCTTCAACAGAGGTTCCTACATAATCGCTTATGGAAAGACCGTCAGCATCAAGTTTCGACCGAACGTCTTCAAGAGTCGGCTTTGGCAGCGATGACGGCTGCACAGCGGGCCCTTCTGTTATAGCCTGTGGATGTGGCAATAATTGGCGTTGTAACAACTCGTTTATTCCTTTAAGGGTGTTCGATGCTTCTTGCCATGATTTAAGGAAAGGCACAAGATCAAATTCATAAAGTTTTTTTGTTTCGGTTTTTACTTCGTATTCTTGTGCACATTTTTGAAACTCTGTGAGAACCATAGGCTCTCGCATTCCCCACTGAACAGGAATGATGAACAGCTCTGTAAGCTGTATTTCTTTGCCATCAATAGATACTGCTCTTTCGGGGCTTTCTTCTGAAATAGCTTCGATGATTGCGCTAATTTTTTTATGATTCAATTGACATTGTGAAATAATAGTCATGAATTTGAGGTAATCTTCTGAATCAAAAAACTCGAGAGCTTTTTCTGGACTGAAATTCTTAGAAAGTGCCTCTCTCTGCTCGAGGAGAAGCCCCCCTGTCGTGTGAAAACTCCACAGCATATTTAGATAATGAGCAATATAATCTCGATCTTCTTGAGAAAGATCTCTTAATTTATCTTGCTTGAGGGCGTAAGGGGGTTCTCCTGTGATATCAAGCATTTGATCGGTGGTTTTTTTAAGTTTATCGATATTTACTTTAAATTTTTCATGCCATTCTTTTGCGACCTCTATAAGACTGGTTTTTGACGCGCTTGCCTCCTGCTGTGAAAACGCTTCAATTTGTATCACACCACTAGGAACGTTTAATGACCCACGACTTTCGTCTGTAACGAAAGTAATAACATTACTGATAAAATCTGGATCAGCAATCATATCGCCGATAGACACCTCAAAAACGCCCTTTAAACGCTCCACGAACTTATCTTTTAGTGGGATATTAGTCGTTGTTCCCATATGCTCGATCATTCCTAAGCTGGTAGCGACCTTTGCTAACCGTACGAGTTCTTGATAAAAGGCAGAAAAACCCTGTTGACTCGGTAACGCCTTAATTTTTTTCCCTATAATATCAGCTATTTTCATTGAAACACTGTCGAGTAGCTTCTCGTCATGGCGTACTATGACTAGCATCTTGTTAAATTCTTCGCTCTTTGAGTCGGCAGCACAGATCAACGTAGCGAGACGTTCTGCTGTAGCGAGAGCATTTTTTGTGTTGGCGCTCTGTTTCTCTGTAAGACCTTGAATACTCTTTCGTCTCGCCGCGATTGTTAAATGGTTATCGGTCGTTGTTACACGCATTTTATGCTTTCGGTCTGTTCGTTCTATGTTTATTTCTAAGAGTTTTTCGTCGACTAGTCTATCTAGCATGTCAGGAATTTTCATAGCTATTTTGCGAAGATGAGCATACATATTATAAACAGCTGTTTTTTCGTCTCCTGTCATATTGTCGTCTTTTGGCTTCTTAACTGTAATCTCTATTGTATCAAAATCCCCAGGAATAGATCCAAGAGGGCCTGTTTCTTCCGACAACGGCACTATCTTTTCTTTCGGAAGCTTGACATATCTAGCCCGACCTGATGTGCCAACAGGGATTTTTGGATCGACCTCAATTGTCGCAGTTCTTTTTACGCTGTGTGTTAGTGTTTCGGGATCATCTGAAGAAGCGACCGGTCTTTCGCTTATGAAGACAATACGCAGTTTACCTTTCTTTTCTTGTATTTTACAGCTATTTTTCCCACTACCTATAACAGACATTCCCAAAGCACTAAGTTTTTCATCAAACCTGTTGAAAGCGTCGGCAAAAATGCTTTGATTACACAAACGGAGCGTATCTTCTATTAAGCGTTGCTTTTGATCTTTGGTAATATCTGATCCCTTTACCGTCTCTCGTATATTTTCAGCAAAACCATCTAACCTTCTTTTTCTGAGAGAGACGATTTCAGCGTCTTCATCCTCGTCAGCCTTAATTCTTTCCCCGTAATTTTTAGCTTCTGTTTCTTCTCCGAACAACACATGGAGTCGGCTTAATGCATCATATTGTATGCTGTTCCCAAAAACAGAAGGATCTTTTTTAAGGTCAACATTAAATTCTCCTTGGATTCTCGTTTGTTTCAGAACAATATCAGCCTTTAGTTGATACAACCGCGGCTTTATGGTCTTTTCATCTTTTTTACCTTCAATTTCTTTTTCGAATTCTTCTATTTGAGCCATTATATTGTTTAATTGTCCGTCGGTGCATTCGGGGTCAACACAAGCCGTTTTGACATCCCGCTCAAAAGCCACCGCTCTTGCCTTTTGCAACATTTCAAGCCTTTTTTCTAATGCAGAAAGCCGCTTGTTTATCGCTTGAGCATCCTGTCGTTTGTGTCCCTGAATTTCAACGTCTTGAAGACCGTCTTTTATTCCATACAATTCGTCAAGCTGTTCGCCGTCCAGGCCATGGTCTGATAATTTTATTGTTTCGTCATGCAAGCGGTCGGCTTTTTTTTCTGTGCTCAACGTACGCCGCGAAACCGTTATGTCGGGGAAAATCGGGTCTTTATTTAATATCTGTTGATGCGTTATTACTAGCGTCCTAGAAATGCTGAATTTCTCCCCTACAGCTTCAGGTTTTTCTGGATCTATAGACTCCAAAATTATGTTATGGGTGATATGTATCTTGCCTTTTTTGTCGACAAACACCTTCTTTGTGATCCTATCATCTACTTCCATATCCGTCTTATTATGATCGCCAAATCCTAACAATGCTGCGGCCTTCATTTCCGATGATGTATTTATTCCTTCAATCTCATCAAGAACAAAGTCTATTTTTTTTTGCTTGTTGATGTCTTCGGTTGTTTCATCCGTATCCACTCCTTCGTATTCCGGCTGTTTTATAGCCAGAGTTTCTTTTTCCTTTGGTACTAGATACTCGCTAAGTTTTTCCCGTATAATTTGCGGTGTCATTGGATTCTCGGCCGTCCCGACCAGAAGCGTATCGCCAAGTATTAATGGCGACCTTTGTAAATCTTCGTCTATTTGCTCATCTGAAGGCTCTTGTCGTTCTTGCAAATACGTCAACATAGGTTCCGGGTACCCCGATAATTCCGTACGTGTAAGTTCATCGAGTGCGTCATTCACAGCGCGTTCAACGTCGCCTCCTTTACCTCGAGCCTGCCCCCTAACGTGTTCAAGATACTTCAAAAAGCCACCCTTCATTGTGTATTTATCTTGTATCTTATGAGAGCTTTTTATCTTTTGCCATTGTTCTGTTGCTTCGCTAAATACACGATCTTTTTCATCAGCTTTCTCTTGCTTCATAATGTGTTCGATTACTTTTTTAGGCGTTCCAGCAGGTTGTTTTTCGTAAAATACCTCTATCTCCTTTGTATCAGGTTTAACACCAACACTGATTGTCGCTGCCCTGGTGATGTCGTATAATTTAACCCCTTCGTCTTTTTCGTCATCATACAATGCCATTCCCTGTGTATTCAAAATATCTCCATTAACAGCAAACTCAAGAAGAAGCTTGTCCCCCGATCTTGTTATTTTTATTGTCTTGCGTTCATCGATATTGGAGATTGGCATACCGTCAGGCATTCTATCAAGCCCAATAGAAAAAGTGCTTTGTTCACAAAGACGCAAAACCGTACTCGTTAATGCGTAATCAAGAACCTGACCTTCTACTAAACTCTGTATCTTACTATGAAACTTTTGCACCGTGCCTATCGGCTTTTTTTCTTTTTCTTCTTTTTCTTCTCCAAAACTTATCGGAGCAGAACGCACCAAAACATCTGTTCTAACATTAGAACTTATCTCGTCTCTTTTAATATCAACGTGATATTTTCCTCTGGCAATTTCATGTTGCTTGACGGTGATGTCAAGCGCCATGTCGCGTAAGTCTGTTACATTAAAATCTCCATCGACATCGGCCTCAACGCCTGAAGCTTTATTTTTTTTCTTAGATTTTGCTATTTCTTCTATAAGCTCATTTATTGTTGTTAACAGCCCATCCAATTCGCTGTCTGTACATTCAGACTTATCGCAAGCTGTTTCGACTTTCCCCTGGAGCTCTTTTACACTTTTTTCGAACTCTGGTGCTGCTGGTGGCCGCCGCTCTGGAGGAGGGTCAGGCTGAAATGCATCTTTCGCAGCCTCTGCGGTCTTGCTAGATCCTTTGGGATCAGATTTATTCACCCTATCATCACCAAGCGGCGGAGTTCTTTTCGATGCGGGCGACGGAACAGGTTTACTACAGGCCT
The DNA here is from genome assembly GCA_018694295.1 of Waddliaceae bacterium. Classification (NCBI taxonomy): domain Bacteria; kingdom Pseudomonadati; phylum Chlamydiota; class Chlamydiia; order Parachlamydiales; family Waddliaceae; species Waddliaceae bacterium. Next base: position 58,271 of record JABHNK010000006.1, on the reverse strand, counting down.
TAGAAAACTTTCGGTAGATATTACTCGTCGATGAATCCAACGCAGAGCACGTCTTAACCGTGCTGTTTTTATTGCGAGCAAACGCCTTTCCACCCTCCTTTCGAACAAACTTCTTTAGCTGCCAGTGCTTGAAGGTGTATTCTCCTTTTATTTCTGCCGTACTTTTTTCTACCGTATGCGTTATCTTTTTCTTCGTTATGCTCGTATTTTCGCCAATATAATTGCCTTCCTTGTCAATAATACCCCTTTTCAGAAGCATTTCCTTGATGTTTTCAGCAACAGGCTGCCATTCTCTTTTGCCTTTGGTTTCTGTAAGCTTATGGCCGGCCTTTAAAAAATCGACACACAACTCCGTTTTTTTGCCATCAGAAGCTTCAGCAATAGTTATATACCCAGGCACGTGCTCTAACGGCTTGGCGGGCTCTGCTCTCAAATTCTTAAAAAGATTAATAGATAAAGGCTTCATAGTGTCATAACTCCATGCGTTATATAGTTTTAAACTAATGTTACGCACTTCTATCACTTTATTGGCGTGCTGCAAGGAACAATCTTCTACGTATTCCTTCTCACCCAGCTCTTCAGAGCTTGGTTCGTCGGAAGTACTTGCATCTTGCTCCTTTCGCTACACCACTAAAGCAAGATTAGCGCGTAACATCGGTTCTAATTTATCTTTATATAGCAACGGCGATGAGAATAGCAAGAACGATGACGAAAAAAATATCTATTTTTCCTTGCGCTAAATTAAGCTTTTGGATTATTATGCCATTTATTATGAATAAATATACAAAATGAGGAAGGTATGGGAACACGGAGGAAGGCAGAGAAGCGTCGTGCAGCGATTCTTGATGTTATAGAGTCGTGTTCTGTCGAGAACCAGCGTGTTTTAGTTTCGTTATTGAAGGAGCGGCATGGCATTTCCACAACGCAGGCTGTGGTATCGCGTGATTTGGCACATTGTGGTGTTGTCAAGGGTGTTATTAACGGCAAGTTGGTTTATGAGGTTCCTGGCGAGGATGTTTCGAAGAAGATATTGAGGCTTGCTATTACGGACATCACCCATAATGAAAGCATGATAGTAGTGAAGACGTTATGTGGTCTTGCTGATTTTGTTGGTGATTTTTTAGATGCTCATAATGAGCTTAGTATTTTGGGGAATATTTCTGGAGAGAACACGATTTTTGTTGTGCCTTCTTCTGTTGGCGACATTGCTTCCACCTACCGCAAGATATGTAAAACGTTGTATTTTAAGGACATGTTATGAAGACGGGTATTTTAGGTATTATAGTATTATTTTTTGTTAGTATTTCGGCGATATTTTTTGCAGGACCTCCTGCTGTTGACGAAGAAACTCTTATTATCGGCACCAATGCTGAGTACAGGCCATTTTCTTATATCGATGATGGTGAGATTGTTGGTTTTGACATCGACATTATTTCCGAGGTATGTCGTCGTTTAGGCAGGGCGATGCTGATAAAGGACATGCCTTTCGACGCTCTTATCCCTGCTGGTGCTGTTGGCAAAGTTGACGTTATTGCTGCGGGAATAACGTATACTGCTGAGAGGGCGAAGAAGGTGTTATTCACAGAACCGTATCTTTCTGGTGACGACCTTGTTGTTATTATTGCTGATGGCGATGATGTTATATCGTCTCTTGACGATCTTGAGGGTCTTACTGTCGTCGTCAACGAGGGCTATACTGCCGACTTATATCTTTCGAAAACTGTCGATTTCCCTCTTATGAGGCTTCCGTCCCCTGCCGATGCTTTTATGGCGTTGAAGAGTGGACGTGCTGATGTTTTTTTTACGGCACAGAGTACGGCTTCGGCGTTTTTCAGTCACGATAGTAATAGTGGTTTTACTATGTCATCTTTCAACGCTCCTGGCGACGACTATGCTCTTGTTGTTTCGAAGAAGAGCTCGTATCTTCTTCATGACATCAACAGTGTTTTATATGACATGGAGACTGACGGTACTATTGACAAGTTAAAGGAAAAGTGGAGCTTATGATGATTGACTTTCCTCTGATATATTCTTCGTTGCCGAATCTTTTAGAAGGTCTTATGTTATCGTTAGTGATAGCGACGTTCTCGTGTATTCTTGGGATGATTTTGGGAATGGCCTTGGGAGTCCTTCAGTCTGAGGGTAATGGTTTCGTAGGTTTTCTTGTAGGGACATATGTCACTATAATCCGCGGAACGCCGATGCTTGTACAGATAGTCTTTATCTTCTATGTGCTGCCACAGTTCGGCCTCGACATCTCTCCTTTATGGTCTGCTGTCCTTGCCATAGGGCTCAACAGCAGCGCGTATGTCAGCCAGATAATACGTTCTGGAATTGGCTCTGTGCCTCCAGGGCAAAAAGAAACTGCCTATACTCTAGGCTTCAGCAAGATGCAGTCGTTGAGGTATATCGTCATCCCTCAGGCGATACGTGTTGTTTTGCCGGCGTTGGGCAATGAATTCAGCACCCTTGTCAAGGATTCTAGCTTGGCGTCTATTGTAGGCGTTATGGAGCTTACGAAGCAGGGGTCGGTATTACGAAGCCAGACGTACGACGCTTTTAGCATATTGCTCGCCGTGGCGTTGTTATATCTTGCTGTGACGTCGATATTATCGGTAGCGGTTTTCACTATTGAGAATAAGTTAAAGGTTAGCAATAAATTATAGAACTTACAAAGGTAAAGCTCCCTAAAAAGTTTGGACTTCGGACTAGGAATAGGATTTTTCACCACAGAGCCACAGAGAACACAGAGAGGAAAAAACATGGCTGGGGGATTCCCCCAGACCCCCTTTTTTCATTGAACAATGATAATTGAACATTGAACATTGAATAAACCCGGACACGGCAGTGCCCCCTCTCGCCGTTGTCGTAAAAGTAAGATTGTATCTTTACGTTTGCTATAGGAAAAACAAAGAAAGGAAGTACAATCAATGACAATGGCGACAGCTGTGCGTCCGCTGCGCGCGCTCTACGCGGTGGGCGCTCTCTGTGTACTCTGTGGCTCTGTGGTGAAAAAATTGGGGCTTGTTACTTTTTATTGCAGGGGCGGCAGGACTCCATGGGAAACTCTGTGGTGAAAAAATCGGTAGTGCGTAAGGTCAGTTTAATAATTGAAAGAAGGTAAAGATCAATGCTACAAATTAAAGGTGTTTCTAAAGCATATGGTAAGAAGGTCGTCCTCGATGACATCACCATGTCCGTCGCTCCAGGCGATATAGCTCTTATGATGGGAGGGTCAGGGACAGGGAAATCTACACTTCTTAGGGTTCTCTGCAACCTAGAGAGCGTCGACGCAGGCGTTATAACGCTCGACGGCGTGGCTGTCGACACCTTCCACGACCATACTGTGGGAATGGTCTTCCAGCAGTTTCATCTCTTCGACCACCTTTCGGCGCTAAGGAATATAACCCTCGCCCTTGAGAAGGTACTACATACCCCCAAGAATGATGCCGACACCATCGCCCATGCTCTTCTGGAGAAATACGGCCTTGCCGACAAAGCATCGTGCATCCCCTCTCAGCTTTCCGGCGGACAGAAGCAGCGCCTTGCCATAGCACGTGCTGTAGCTCTGAAACCTCGGGTGATATGTATGGACGAACCGACATCAGCGCTAGACCCCTCGCTTACCGCCACCATCGCCACCACCATCGAAGAGCTCGCCGCCGAAGGATATATCGTTGTCGTCGCCTCGCACGACACCGCCCTCGTCGAAAAACTTCACTGTACAGTACACCTTATGGAAGACGGCAAGATCGTAGAATCTGCGCTGTCGCAAGAGATAGCTTCAGCACCGCAAATTCAAGCTTTCGTAAGCCACTGATTGGAGGGACGCCGATCCAGGATTTTACCACAGAGGGCGCGGAGGAATCACGGAGTTACACAGAGAGCTCCACACTGCGCAGATCGAGCAAAAACTTGAGATAATCTTCTTCGCATTTTTTCCATAGTTCTTTGTCGTCCAGTTTTTCACGTGCCAATCTACGCGTTTCATCATCAAAAGAGTCTTCATCTGCTATCTTTTTTACCGTACCAAAAAGAATAACAAAGAGCCTATCACCTTCTGGATATGATAACTTCGAATCAACCAAAGAAATCGCAGCTCGGGCCGCCCGGTTTCTATCATCAAATGAAAATCGAAAACTCCCAGAACTCTTTTTTGCTACAGACATGTCAATAAGCGCATAAAACATAGATAAATTACCAGCTGCGGTGCGTGCTTGCCCATGCTTTGCCAGCTTTATCGCTACATCTGCAAAGTCTTCTTCAATCCCGGAAAGACTATCTAAATCAAGAGCCATACTAACACTTAAAATCTTGGACATTAATAGATCAAAAGTGCTTGGTATATAATAATCAGGTTGTTTTGATAATATTTTATTGGCAACATCTACAAAATCAGGGACGGTATAAACCCCTAGCACTCCTGGCGCTTCTATCTCTTGGGATAAATACTGTAACCTTACTTGTTTTTTAAAGGAGCGATAACGTTTCCTTGTCAAAAATAAACTAGAGAGTCTAGATGGCTTTTGTTTTGATCCACAAAACAGTCCTTTTTCTCTTATAATTTCTTGTATGTATTCTGCTGACATAATCTTTCTATTCAGCACTACCACTGAGTCTCTATATTGTTGACGTTCAGAAGCGGAAATCTCCCTTGTTTCGGGGAAGGTTCCTTGTCGAGAAGAGTCTCTTACTGTACCTGTTACTTTCATTTTTTTGTCCTTTTGTATGTTAAGTCAATGATTGCGACTTTTGACTTTAGATTGTAACTCCTTAAGGTTTAAAGTACAAGGAATATACTAGAATCATTGAAATGCGGCTTTGCCGCATAGTTCAGAGTTCGGGGTTCGGGGTTCGGAGTTCGGAGATAAAAACCTATACGCTAATTAAAAGGTGCGGGTGAGGAGAGTCGTATTGTCCTATTGCACCTTCTAAACATTTTGTAAGGACTTCCGTTATTCGTTTTTCAACGTCTTCTACTTTTTCATCCACTTTATGAATAGTCTCGAAAATTATAATTCTTATATCATGATCACACTGTTTAAAGCGCTCTGAAGGGTAAAGAGCAGAAGTTCCTGAAACTCTTTCGATGGCCTCAAAAACCTCTATAGAAACATCATATGTTGCACTTGGAATGTAAGTTGGCTTCTCAGGAGGATCAAGTCGTGGGCGTTTACTCTTGAAAGTCTTCTGATATAAAAGACTACAGGACACAGTACCATCGTCATTAGTAGAATATTCGACAGAAAAGGGCGTGGTGTTTATACGATATTGTTGCATTGCGCTCATGTTATTCCTCACTTTGTTATTATTCCAAAATTTGTTGCCATTATACCTGCATAGGCTTTTTTATTACCCAATAGAAATGCTCAATGCTCTAGCTTGACCATTTTGCACAAACGCTATCCTGATTTTAGGTTCACAAAATTCACGTCTGACCCCAATTTAAAAAGCGTCGTTTTAAGAGGCGCCGTGAAAAAAAGGAGCTGCAGCAGCAAGCCTACGATAATCTTCGATTGTTTTTATAGGGCCTCCTATGTCTACTCCCAAGTCTTTATTTCTACTTCTCCCTATTCTACACTCGAAAAGCTGTGCTGCAGGAAAATCAGTGCGGTCCCCGGCTATTTCCATCGCGCTTTTGCTTGACTCTTCAGCTTCATGATCTCTTCGTCGTGAACGTTTTTTTATCATTCTTGAAAGACTTCCTTTCTCCCCATCATCTCTTCGTCGCACATGAGATTTTCTTCCTCCTAAAAATCTATTCGGAATATGTCGTAGACAGATTTCAAGCATTATCGGATCGCAGCTATTTTCTGCCAAGACGTGGAGGGCACAGAGGTTTGCCTTATCTGCCATTATGAGAATTTTGGGTTTCGAATGTATAAGTTCCAAGGCATACCGTCGGTCTTCATCATCAAGCGCCTTCCTTCTAAGAATTTCATGCAAGACGGTCTCTCCTTCAGCGTCTTTACGTTTCAATCGTGCTTTATGTTCCCGTAACAGCCGCGCTATATCATATTTTTTTTTGCGGACGGCAAGCATCAGCGGCGTTATTCCATGTATGTCTTCAACGTCTGCCCTAAAGCCTCTTTCACATAAAAGCTCAACAGTTTTATAGTCGCCTCCTTCGGCGGCGCTATGAAGTAGCGTCCTTTTTTTTATATCTACAATTTTTTTCGACTGTCCCCCAGCGCGAAATCTCGCTCTAAGCATCAGATTTTTATCTAATATATGTTCAATTAGGTCGCTGAGACCATAGTGTGCCAAAAGGTGAAGAAATGTTTTTTCGTCACTGTCGTCTGTGTCATATAAAGGTGCGCCACGTGATTCTCCACGTGATACTCCATGTTCGAGAATAAGATCACATATATCTTCAAGTTCTTTTTCTTTATCTTCGTCGAGATCATGAGACCAGAGCTTTGCCGCCTCGAAAAGCACTCCTTCTCCATCAGCATCAGGTTTTCGTATAAGCCTTTTTCTCGTAGTATATACCACTTCCTTAGCCATCTCAAGTAACGCAATGACAATTTTAAGATGTCTATTAAATACGGCCTTGTGGAGAGCATTTTCTCCGGAGTCGTCGAAAGCATCTATCTTTGCACCATACTTTTTACATGTCTCCACGATATTGAGCTTCCCTTCTTGTGCTGCTAGCATAAGTGGCGTCCTTCTAAAGCTATCACGAGCATTGATATTAACGATTTTTTTACCTTTAAAATCCTCTACACTGTTGATGATAGTGGTTATATCGTACTTTTTGCACTCAACAATGACTGATTCCCCTAGGAGAAAAGCGAAAATCTCATCGTGTCCAAACATCGCCGCTGTATGGATAAGATCTCTTTCTTGATTAGGAATGAAGATGGCTCTGGGCTCTGCTGTTGCGAGTTTTACAGCAGTAGATAGGTGCCCATATCGCACTGCAAGATGAAGAGGGGTATCGCCATAGCTATCTTCACGTGTGAGGTCTGCGCCGTCTTTGATAAGTACGTCGACGAATTTATCAAGGCCTTTCGTTGCAGCGATATGCATAGCGGTACGTCTATCTTTATTTGGTATCTCATGAAGAGGTGCGTCTTTAAGTTGTTCTTTCGTTTCGGTGTCGAGGCTCGTTCTCTCATCCGTCCACGCCGTCTGTGTCGATACCGAACTGCAATCATCGTCTTTTCTTAATCTTCGTGCTCTATCGGCTTTAACAAGATCATTAAAAACATTAAATTTTTTCCGTAATACTGCGTGTATAAGTGGTGTATTGCCATGGCTGTCGCACGTTGTAGTGTCTAAGTTCTTATTAATATAATACGAAACAATACGTCTGCTTCCTTCGCGCGCCGCTACATGTAGTGGTGAAAACTTTCGTGGAGATCTATCTTTATAAAGTATTATTGAAGGATTGCTTTGGTGAAGCATTCTAAAAGGCTCAACCATATCGAGAGAGGCTAGGAGATTCGCAAAGGTTGGATTTCTTCCAGTGCGCCTATCATATTTGCTAGAGAAGCCCAGAAGGTTTTTGCCCGCTTGTGCCATTATAACAGCTCCGACAAGATAGGTCTTTTTTTGTGCTACTGCAACATCAAGAGGAATCTCTCCCCTCTTATTTTTACACCAGAAAAGACCAGGATGTTGTTTAAGCAGGCTTTTTACGGTTTTTATATCGCCACATGCCACAGCGTGGTGTAACACGGTATTTTTTTCGACATCAACCATATCTTCTAGCTCACGCTCCCCTGCCGATGGTATCAACAAAGCCGCGGTTTTAGAATCCTCGTCACTACAAGGCGCTATAGTATAAAATGGGGCCTCTCCTTTAAGCTGCTGATGGTGTAGCGTTATAAACGGCAAGCACTTAGTCCTGTTGGTTGTCGGGCTGCTAAAGAGCATGATAGGCAGGTCTTTATATATACTCTTGGCGCTAACATCGGCACCTTTTTCGACAAGCAGTTTAATAATAGCTGGGTTGCGTATTATCGCCGCGAGGTGTAGCGGGGTATATCCTTCGATATTCTGCGCATCGATGTTTGCACCATTTTCGAGCAAAATACTTACACTCTCTACATACCCTCCAAGGACGGCATAATGGAGAGAAGTCATACCAAAATCATTTTTTGCATTGATATCGACAGCTCCATGAATCTTGAGGTGTTCTCTTAAACCCACAGTGCTCGAAACTTTCATCATAAGCTCGGTATTGCCAAAAAGCTTTTGTAGACCACCGGCTTCTTCGACTCCTGTATGATGCATTATAAGAGCATATATATGCGCACTCAAGCCTGGTATATTTAAGCGATTTTGCAGGATCTCGACAACGTCAATGCAATCAAGCATTGTAAGTTTTACCTCTTCAGGAACGCCTATCCTATCACTTACGGCCTGTAGGGTCTTGGCTCTCTTTGGTATCCTTTCAAACTCCGCTTTGGAGAACAATCTTTGCAATGCCGCCATGACGTATTTATCACAGCGGTGGTCGACAGCTTTCCCTTCCCTCGCCTTAACCTCCTCATCGGTAAACCTCTCAGACCCTTGTTCTCTAGTGGCGCCCATAAGCTTTTGCACTTCACCAAGCTCTATATATTGTGCTGCCACGCTAAACACCGACCTATTAAAATTCGCCTCATAAACGATAGCATGATGCCAACCGCCTCCTGTTGCCAACGCCCAGCTTTCTGTCATTTTAATTTTTTTTCTCAAGGCGGCTTTTTTTTCTTCACTAAGACCGGCTGCTTTCAAAGCACGCTTTATTTTGTCACAATCTGTCTGCAAAAGATGTGCTATTTCTGCATGTTTTTTACGTATGGCTATATTTAGCGGATTCTCTTTTTCCTTGTTGGCGATGTTTAGTTCGACGCCGTGGGCAATAAGAAGCTCTGTCATTTTGAAGTCATCGCCATTCACAGCGAGATGTAGTGGCGTATTACCACGGACATCTTTAACATTAAGATCTATTGGAGGGTGTTTTTTCTTTCCTTCTGCGATTAGAGTACGTACAAGCTCGACATCTTTGCTGAGGACGGCATAGTGTAGGGCGGTATATTCATCGTCATAGTCTTTTGCGTTGATATCAATAACGTCGGGAGCACACTGTGCTACTATCTTTATGGCGTCTTTATCACGCCTCTTAACAGCTATATGGAAGATAGTGTTGCCATATACATCGGGGTTAAAAGCCTTGGGAAAGAATGCTGCTGCGCACTTCATAAGTGCTTCTATTTTACTATATTCTCGGGAGAAAGCGTATGTTGCGCCCCGAGAATACCCTCCATATTCTTCTGCGTCTTTTATTTCGAGAAGCGTATGTTCCAGAAACGTTATGACATTATCGTAATACGCCCCTTCTTTTACTGAGTCAATACTTTCTATAGCGCTATCTTCGTAAGAAGATGAAAGTGAATCCTGACCGATATCGCCTACTGCCTCGAGATATTTCAAAACAATAATCGCTGTAGTTCCTGTCTCTCCTTTTTCTTGTGCCATCCGAGAAAAAGCACTAACAACTTGTTGTTGTATACTTGGTTTCGCATGACGACGGTATTGAATGAGCAGCTTCATCGCACTCTCGCGAACCTCTTGATTACAAGCATGAATAGCGGTGTTTTCGAGGATAACAACAATGCCATGAAAAAACTCTTCCTCGTGCTTTTCATGTTTATACTGCTGTATCATGACGACGAGATCACGGAAACGATCAGGTTCGGTATCGTCTAATGTCAGCCGTGCCATTCTATCTACGATAAGAAGTTTTTCAAGCCAGTTTGATATTCTTGGGATGTGTTTTGCCAGTTTCTTCAATTCTTCATATAAAGCGACGAAATCTTTAGCGCTACCAGCAACGGCGGCGGCGGCGCCCCCAACAATTCCTCCTGCTGCTGACACCACAGCCCCAGATATCTTCGTAGCTATACGCGCCGTTATCACCCCGGCTTGTATAATCCCCCGTCCTCTCTTCAAAGCTTTGTCGGCTTTTGAAGAAGTCATATCGCTAAAACACTTCGCTGCCTCTTCAACATATAATGCCCAGTACCTTATCTCAACATTTTTGCTTTTTTTCATATAAGCAATGTTCTCTGCTGCCAACACAACAGAATCCTTATCTTCTTCCTCCTCTTGCTTGGGGATTCTTTCTAACCTTTTAAGAGCAGCTCCCTGTACGACGGTAAAAACGACATTCGCAAAAAGCTGTATAAGAAGGCAGTATTCTGCTGATATCACAAGCTCTTCAAAAGAGCTTTTGTTTTTTTCAATCTGAGAATAGATCTTTTTCATGAAAGCGCCCATACCATCTAGTGTACGATCTTCTAGTGGGTCGCTCTTTACTATTTCGATAAGAATTTGCAGACAGCGTTCTTTTACATCCCAATATTTTGTTCTTTTATAAAGTTCAAAAATATCATTCCGTGTTTTAGAGATTTCGCATTTCATCAAGACAACGTGCCATTCGCCTGCTTCTTTATTGCCTATTCCTCTAAATACTCGGCTTCTAAGGCTTTCGGCTTCTTCAAGGCCCGCTAAACATTCTGGAGACTTCGTGCTTCCAGTAACGGGCTCGGTTTGTCGAGAGGCTCTGGCGGAGGTCACGGAACTCTCACTACATTCTGAAGGATTAGTGCTTCCAGGAATAGGCTCAGAAAAAGCCTCGGTGTCATACAATTGTAGAGTGCCGGTGGCTGATATCACGTCGATATCGGCATCAGGGCCGCTTGGTAAAATCCTTGATATCAATCTTTCCGCTAATACCCCTCGAGGTAGCGGCAATGGCTGGCTTTGTGACGACGGAGTTTGAAATTGTTCCAGCGTGGCGCTTCCTCCCGGAAAAGAAGCTCTTGCTGCATCTGCTGCTGCTCGCGCTGCGGCGGCGGCTTGTGCGGTCTGGTCCTGATGTTCTGCAAATGGTCGTTCCCTATAGCCTACCGCAGTCATAGAGCATCTCCTCATATAAGTATATGGGAAGAAAAGTAACGCATCGCTCTTAATTTTTCCTAGAAAAAACTACGCCTACGCTATACTTTTATAAGCTCAGGCTCGGGCACGGCGTAATCTGGCTAGGGCTCAGGCTCAGAGCAAACTATTTCAGGACCTGCCTCAGCTTTGGGATCTTCTGGTTCTGCAAAGACTCGAGGTGTCAAGTCTGAAGCACTACTTGCAGAAGAGCTTGGTGGGGAGCTGCTATCATCGGTAGCTACCTCGTCTTCAGCATCTATTCTTAGTATGTCTTTGAGCCGGTCCTCTGTAAGGCCAGCTCCTTCGCGTCCTTCCTTAAGAAGCTCAGGAGACTTAACAATCCACTTATGGAACGCGTCTTCTTTAGTTTTACCAATACTCTTCGCCGACCTTTTATCGTCGGCCTTTTTACCAACGACCTTCTCCTGTTCTTCCCTAGAATCTCCTGGAACATTTAGTAGTACAATCTTAATGGCTCTGATGTCACGGAGATTATCAGCAAGAGCGTATAATGGTGTTCTTCCGTCTTCGTCCGTGTCTTCTAGCATACTAGGATCTTTTTTCAGGACTTTCGCCAAAAACTTGAGGTCTTTCTCATCGAGACTTTCTTTATCGAGAATCATATGGACAATATTACGTTTTTTATCGTCACACTGCTTGATGAGATACTTTCTTTGTTCTATCATATATTCTGCTATAACATACTCTCTCTTCTTTACAGCGCAGTGCAACGGCGTCATTCCATCCTTGTTCTTTACCGCAAGGATACCCCCAAGCCAAAGGACTCTAAACCTGTCGAAGAACGCATTGACGTTACGTGACACTTGTGATTGCGACGACTCAGTTTCGGGGTCTTTGATGAAAAATTTCACAATATCAAACTGTCCACTAGCTGCAGCAATATGAAGACATGTCTCTTTTTTGCTATCGCGCTTTGCGCTAAGTTTTATAATTCGATGTCCGTGGCTTTTTATCCACCACCAGCCTTTCGTAGCTATCATCGACTTCCACAGTTCTTTGGAGCATCCATAGACACACATTTTATCAAGAAGGGTACGACCTTGCCTATCTTCAACCCATGGATCGACGCCGAGATCTATAAGAATACGGAAAATTTTCACCGCTTCATCGCTGTCACCCATCTTTGCTAGCTCGTGAACGGGAGGCTCTCCATCATCATCGAGAGCACCGAAAAGACAGTTCACTCCCCCTAAAATGGATTCCGCAGCTATTTTTGCAAGATATTTTACGACATCACGATGTCGATAATATAGGGCTTTGTGGGCGGCGTTTTCATTTTTGTTATCGGTAACAATGATACTAGCATCACTCTCTTTACACAATTTAACGATTGGAGGGCTTCCTTTTAGTGCAGCAAGCAAAAATGGAGTATTTCCTTCAACATCTTTGTAATCTATGATAGAGGAGAGTTCAATGCCTTCTCTTACTTTCTGCAAAAGACTAATAAGGTCATCACTCACAAAATGTTCAAATAGTTTTTCATGCCCTTGGACACTTGCTGTGTGGATAGGATATCGTCGCTCATCATTGTGGATGAAAAATAGCTCTGGGTCTTTCTCGAGAAGTACTTTTGCGCTTTCAACCTTACCGTATGTGGACGCCATTTGCAGAGCAGTATTGCCATAGACGTCCTTTTTCCGTACTACTTTATAGAGTTCTTCGCCAGAGCGTTTGCCGACAAGATGTTCGATCGCTTTCGTCGAGCCTTTGGCGGCAGCGATATGTAACGCGGAACGTCCATCTTTATTCGTTATATTAATATCAGCACCTGCCTCGATGAGTTTTTCGAGGAAATCGATGTTACCAGCAAGGACTGCTTGTATACATGCGGTGTTGCCATATTTATCGGTATGATTGAGAGACAATTTATTACCTTTATAAAATTCAATGATCTCTGTATTGCCTTCACGAGCAGCGACGTGCAATGGCGTAAGGCCTAGTGGTGTATCTTCTTTATCAAACACCATAGAACTATAGGCTTCATAATATTCTCTAAACAGGTCTGTCAAGTTTGCGCGCGCAAGGATATTCCCCAGGCTCATCCTTGTCTTTTTTTGGAGTGCCTTGGCAAAATTTCGTAGATCATCATGAAATTTCGCCCTAACAAGACTTTCGAGGGTCTCAGCATTTCCCGCCTTAAAAGACTCAAGAGCCTCTTCTAGTCGTGGATCACCATGAAATGTTGCCTTAAGATCATCATAAAATTTCACTCTGACAAGACTTTCGAGGGTCTCGGCATTTCCTATATTAAAAGCCTCAAGAGCATCTTCTAGTCGTGAATCACTATTAAATATCGTTTTGATGAGTTTTTCAACGACATCAGCATTTCCTGTCTCAAGAAACTTAAGAGCATCTTCGAGTTTAAAACGATCATGAGCTTTCGTCTTGATGAGCTTTTTGACGGCCTCGGCGTTTCCTGTGCCAAAAGCCTCAAGAGCCTCTTCTAGTCGTGTATCATCATCATGAAATATCGTCTTTAAACCATCATGAGCTTTCGTCTCGATGAGTTTTTTAACAAGCTCGGCATTTCCTGCCTTAAGAGCCTTAAGAGCCTCAAGAACCTCTTTGGTTTGTGAATCACTATTAAATATCTTCTTGATGAGCCTTTCGACGGCCTCGGCACTTCCTGCCTTAAGAGCCTCAAGAGCCTCAAGAGCCTCAACAATAAAAAAAGCATCAAGAGCATCTTCAGCATCTTCGAATCGCAAACCATCATGAGCTTTTGTCCTAATGAGTTTTTCAACGATTTTATTTTTCTTAGCTTCTAGCGCTTCTTCTATTGGTATTCTTCCTTTATGATTTTTATCCCAGAAAAGATCCTTATCCTTGTTCTTGTATCGTTCACATACAAATTCTACCATTTTCTTCGACCCACTCAAAGCAACACGATGAAGAAGGTTGTGATCGTAACCTTTTTTAAGGCCTACATTGGCATCTTTGTCTATAAACAACTTTGCTACTCCAGCAAAATCTTTAAAGTGTTCTTCCGGCTTTGGTAAAACAAAAGGAAAAGTTTCATGTACCATTATCTGAAGATAATCTGTTGTTTGTTCCTCTACACCAAAAATCATCTGGAAAGGTGTATCACCATATTCATTTTTGACATTAGGGTCGGCTCCTTCATCAAGAAGAATTTTAATCGCTTGCTTGTCATGGAGCAATGCCGCAAGGTGAAGTGCCGTAAAACCCTTCTTGGTTTTAGCATCTATACTAATACTTTCTTTTCCAGAATATTTTTTTGCGAGCAGTTCTATTCCTACATGTTTTTTACCTAAAACAGCCATGTGTAACGGCCCAACATCATATTTATTAGGCCGCTCCCAACCCTCTCTTCCAACAAAGCTTTTAAGAACATCTATATTTTCTACCTTTGTCGAATATGCCTGTTTCAGAGTTATAGCTATCTCCAAATACGAATCTGCTTTTTTGCCCTGACTTTCAGTTGTAATCGCATCTGCTACAGTCTGATATTTTTCAAGTGAAGGATCTTTCGCTTTTCTACTACCAACGAAGTCGGAGAAAAAATCACTGCTTGTATAACATTGGCTATATCGAAAGGATATTTTATAAGGGTTACATTTCTTCGTATTGTTCAGATGAAAAATTATTAGTGCATCATCAACAGTTTCTTCGGCGCGTATTGCCCTATTGAATACTTCGACAATATCAATAGCTTCAAATTTTGATAATACTGCGCCTCTACCATCTCCTTTCACGCCTTCAAGTTTTTTCGATATAAGTGCTACTAATGTCTTAGTCGAATCACATCGTGCCGCCACGCTTATAGCGCTTGTTTTAGATCGTTCTTTTTCAGCGACCTCACCACCTAACGCCTTAATTTCTAGTGCTTTTTCAGCAGCGTCTTCACGTATTGCTATATTAAGTGCCGTATCACCCGCTTTATTAATACAATTGATGCTCTTAGGACATTTTTGAACTAGTAATGCTTCAATTTTCTTGTGTTGCGCCTGCTTTTCTTTCAGCTCTTTGACCCTATCCTCTTTTTTCTCTTCTTCCTCCCTTAACTCTTCGATTTTCTCTCTTTTTTTACTTATTCCTTCTATATTATCGCTTTTATTTTTTCTCGTTGCCAACAAGGTTTTAAGTTCTTGTTCTGCTGTCGCGGTTTTTTCTTTGGCGCCTCTTTCTTCATCACTTGCTTTAGCAAGAAGTTTGTCTGTTTTTATTGCCTCTCTTACTGCTATATGGAAAGGTGTATTACCTTCTTTATCGCAAATATCAATCTTTATCTTCGGGTTTATTGTTTCTCCTATATTGATGAGCTCTTCTACCGTTTTATAGAACCCTTTTTCTACGGCATAATGAAGTGCTGCGTAGCCCTTGTCTTTACCTTGGGCATAATCTTTTTGGTTGATGTTGATCGCTTTGAGTTCCTCGGCGATACATCGTATCATCTTAGGATTGTCTTGCATAGCGACAACGTGATATGGTGTGTTTCCATAAACATCGGGTTTTCTATAATGTTTAGGGAAAAGTTCTTTGAGCCATGCGAGCAATGGCGGCACAACAACAGTTTTTCGCGAATATGATAGTAATGTCGCCAACGAGGACCCTCCATATTCCCCTTCGCTTTTTATATCGGCGACCCATCGCATAACGAAACGTATGACGTTCATACATAGTGCTTCTCTCATCGCAGAACGAATTCTTGCTTTAACACTAGCAACGACTTTTGCTTTAACACTATCAACGAAATTTTCTGTATCAAGCGCCGACCTTATCCTTTCTTTGGCCTGGTCAGGAAAGTCTTCGCTATGCTGACAATAACACACGATAGCATATGCTGTGTTCCGTATTCTATCACTGGAACCACCATCATCAGGCTTATCTTTGACGTTGAATAAGATGGTTAGTGCAGCAATCACTACGCGGATTCTGATTTCATCGCCGCCAATATTGCTATATTGGAAGATAAGCTTCATGGCCTCTTCCCTTATGTTATCGTCCGTAGAGTCTAAGACTACGCGCTCCAATATCGTCAAAACGCCATACGAAAGGCTTGTGTTAGTTTCTTCGCCGTGCATATATTGCTGCACGAGTTTTACAGCGCTGAGGCGAAACTCCTCACTATTATTAAGAGATTCGAAGCACACCTTTTCAAGTTTAATAAGATTATTTGCCCATTCTTTTGTTTTATCTGAATGCTCTTTTACTGCCCCTGCGGTCTTGAGGGCAGCCTTTCCTACCGTTTGAACGACTTTGAAAGCATCTTCTGCCACCGCCAGAGGATCGTGAGCAGCGACGTTTCCTGCTGCACTTGCCACCGAAGACGCCACCTCAACACCATCTTTAACAGCTTCCACAGCAAGATCTTTTAATCTTTCTTTTCCAGACACTTTCGGCCCCATTAATTCGAGAAGTTCTTTACCAAATTCTGCCCAAAATTTTACTTCTCCATCTTCCGTTATTTCTTCATGTTTAATCACTTTATTGCTCTCGAGGATTCTATCTAAAACCTTAATCCTTTCCTGCCGAACGCCTTCTTCAATACGAAACCTATTTCCTGCCTTTTCAAGTAACACCTGTGTCTTTATCGTCGTTGTCAAGGCTCTAACGAGAGGCCATGCAAGACGTGGCGAAGTAATTCTAAGTATTGTGTCCTTACCGACTTCCGTCTTTCTTTTTATCTCAACATTTTCATACAAGCCCTTACTTCTTTTGAAAAGTTCTTCTACCATCACTTCTAAACCACTGTCTGTCTTTTTCTCTAATTCGCTTTCTGGAACAACCATAAGCTCATTAAGCAGTATAATATTTCGAATGGCTCTTTCTTTGACATTCAAATTTTGACAATCAAACATCGTAAGAAGCTCATCGCGTGCTAATGCCACGGTACGTGTGTCAAAAAACATTTTCCCGGTGTCTTCTTTATAGTAATACGTCGTTTCTACTATGTCTGCAATGACTCTATAAGCACGATTGATATATTGCTTGCGCTTTCCTTTACTACTTTCTGAAGCGTTAAAACCATCGACAAAGGCTCCTATGATTTCTGAATCCCCTAGCCCCTCCACACCTTCTATCTCTGGTATTTTTACATCTCGTGCACGCCCTCCTTCCATGGGGCTTCCTTGCAAGTCAAGAGACTCTTTTTTTCGAAAAATTCTGATCAAGCGGTTTTTAGCTACGACGCCAAATTCTTCTCTGTTTACGAATATCTCTTTCCATATTCTATCATATCTTTTAGTTAATGCTTCATCTCCTTCTTTCTTACTGTAAATCTCCTTCAATGTTGAAATAGAAGGATTATGACTAATATTTCCCTTTGTACTCAATGCTTCTTTAACCTTAGTAACAATACGCGCGTCTTCATCGCTCAATCCGTGAACAAAACTCATAGACCTGCTTACAATATCAATTCTATCTTTTTCAGATGGAGTAAATGATCTTCGATCTGGAGCGTCATCCACGGGACTTTGACTCCCATTCTGATAATATCTGTGACTCCCATCCTGTTGATATGCTGGCATGAGTCTTAGTGGTGCTCCTATTGGTGTTGATGTTTGACTTGATAATACACTTGATGAGCTCATAATTATTTTTCCTAAGGTTTTAGGTTTTATAAAACTTTTGTTGTATCACTGACCTTACGCGCAACTTTAACTTTATTGGCGTGCTGCAAGGAACAATCTACTGCGCATTCCTCCTCACCTAGCTCTTCAGAGCTTGGTTCGTCGGAAGTACTTGAATCTTGTCCCTTTCGCTACACCACTAAAGCAAGATTAGCGTGTAACATCAGTGAATAAAATATTTTTTAGGCTACAAAGTTCCCAGAATTTTGTATATCTTTTTTTTTGATTTTTTGTACTACATGAGCGCCATATATTTACGGATATCGTGTCCAATATTGAGAAGATTTTCCTTGCTACTTCACATGTCAATGATGTACAAGAGAACATTACGTAAAAACAAAACCTCTTTGTTAAAGCCCTTTCTTATGTAGGTGTAACCTGTTATGTTTAAGACAATAAAGCGTTTATTTTTTCTCGTTGTCGTCATCGCCATCGTCGGGGCATATTATTCTTGGACGCAGCGCGCCGACCTTCTATCGTCGTATCTTTCTACTGCTGCTGACGTCCCTGTCACCATCGACACTATCGACGTAGGTTTTCGTGGTATTACCATCGAAAAGTTTTTTATTGGTAACCCACGAGGTTCTACTCTTCCGACGGCGTTTTCCACCGATTCTTTTATGGTGAAGTACAACCCGTTGCGTATCATGACGTCACCGCACGAGATCGAAGAGATCGTCATCAAAGACATATCTGTTGCTGTCGAGCAATATCGTTTTGGTGGAGGTAAATCCAACTGGACCATCATCATCGAAAACCTATCTCCTTCCGGCGAAGAATCTTCCGACACCGAAGAATCAGCAACGCCTTCTGGTGAAAGGAATGTTATCATCAAGCGCCTTCTTCTTGAGAACATCACCGTCGACGTCATAAACCCTCTTCTCGGCAAGATACATACTACGATACCGAAGATCGAGCTGTACGACATCGGCGAAGAAGGGTCTTTCTCACCGCATGTCCTTATGAAGGTAATATTAGATGCTATGATGCGTAGTCTCCTAACAAACCCCGACCTTAAGAAGTCGTTGGAAGACATGATAAATCTTCCGACTAAGCTTCTTGACACGATAATTCTCGACAGAGACGATGGCGAGCCAATAGACCTTAAGGAAAGCCTCGAGGCAGCAAAAGATATATTAAAAGGCGAAGGCAAGAAGCTCGAAGATGTCCTTGAGACCTTCGGCGGATTTTTCAAAGGTCTTTCTCCTGAAGACAACGAAGATGATTCTTCGGAAGACAGCGATCAATAAATATTTTAACCACGAAAGGAAAACAAAAAACACATGCCAACAACTATTACTAAAAAACAAGACAACAAAGCAACAACAGAAGACAATGGTTCCCCAGTATTTACTACGATACGAAAGCGTGACGGCCGCTGTGTTGCCTTCGACGCCAAGAAGATAACTGCGGCGCTTATCAATTCCGGGAAGTCTACTGGAGAGTTTGGCGACGATGTTGCCAAGACCTTGACGCTGCGTATCCTTAGCATGATGCAGATGATGATCCATGACGCTGTACCTTCCGTCGAGGACACCCAGGACATCGTCGAAGACGTCCTTCTTGCTTCATCTTTCAAGCTTACGGCGAAGTCGTATATCTTATACCGCGACCAGCATGCTCGCATCAGGGAGATGGTAAAGAAGGCCGACGTCGATCTTCTTGACAACTATTTAAAACGTCTCGACTGGCAGGTCAACGAGAACAGCAACATGGACTATTCCCTTCAGGGTTTAAACAACTATGCTGCTGGCGAGCTCAGCAAGGTATATTGGCTCAACAAGGTATACACTCCAGAGATCCGCGAAGCGCATATGTCTGCGGCGATACACATCCACGATCTCAGTCTCATCGCCCCTTATTGTGTAGGTTGGGATCTTCAAGACCTTATACGTTCTGGTTTCACCGGCGCTTTTGGTAAGTCGCAGAGCAAGCCACCCAAGCATTTCCGTGCCGCTTTGGGTCAGGTGGTGAATTTCTTCTACACCCTTCAGGGCGAGGCTGCCGGCGCCGAGGCGTTCTCGAGTTTCGATACCTTCCTTGCGCCGTTTATCCGCTATGACAAACTCTCCTACGAAGAAGTTCGGCAGGCGATGCAGGAATTTATCTTCAATATGAACGTCCCTACGCGTGTAGGCTTCCAGACGCCTTTCACCAACGTCACCCTCGACCTACAGCCTTCAGGTGTTCTCGCCAATGAGAACGTCGTCATCGGCGGTGAGATCAAGAAAGAGAAATACCGCGACTTCCAGGAAGAGATGGATATGTTCAACAGAGCGTTTCTTGAGATAATGGCCGAAGGCGACGCTCGCGGTCGTGTCTTTAGCTTCCCGATCCCCACTTATAACATCACCAAAGATTTCGACTGGGAGATGAAGAACATGGACAAACTTTGGGAAGTCGCTGCGAAGTATGGCATCCCCTATTTCGCAAACTTCGTCAATGCCGACATGTCCCCCGACGATGCACGGTCGATGTGCTGCAGGCTACGTCTCGACCTCCGCGACCTTGAGAAGCGTGGCGGCGGCCTCTTCGGCGCAAACCCTTTGACGGGCTCTATCGGCGTTGTTACGATAAACCTTCCGCAGCTGGGATACAAAGCCCTCGACGAAAAGGAGTTTTTCACCAATCTCGACCATCTTATGCGTATCGCCAAGACAAGCCTTGAGACGAAGCGTAAGATCGTAGAACAGTTTACCGAGAAAAACCTATATCCATATTCGAAGTTCTACCTACGCATGATAAAAGAACGTTTTGGAAGTTATTGGTACAACCACTTTGCCACCATCGGCATCATAGGGATGAACGAGGCGTGTATAAACCTCCACGACACCACTATCGCCACCGAAGAAGGCAACGCTTTCGCATGTCGGGTCTTGGACCATATGCGCGACATGCTTGCCACCTTCCAAGAAGAAACCGGCAACATCTACAACCTCGAAGCCACCCCTGCCGAAGGGACATCATACCGTCTTTCTAAGATCGACAAAGACAACTTCTCCGATATTGTCTGTGCCAATAATGACGATGTCATAAACAAAGACGCCGATCCTTTCTACACAAACTCTTCGCAGCTGCCGATAAATTTCTCAGACGACATCTTCCAGGTATTGGATATGCAGAACGAGCTACAGACGAAATACACCGGTGGCACGGTACAGCACATCTTCCTCGGCGAAGCTGTTGCCGATCCGCAGGCCGTCAAAGCTTTTGTTAAGAAGGTATGCCACACCTATAAGATGCCATACTTCACAATCTCGCCGACGTTCTCGGTATGCCCTTCGCACGGATACATTCTAGGAAAACAGCCGACATGTCCGAAGTGTAGCGAAGACACAGAGGTGTATTCCCGTATAGTAGGATACCTTCGCCCGGTAAAACAGTGGAACAAAGGCAAAAAAACAGAATTCGCCCTACGAAAAACTTTCGATATAACAAAGTGAGGCAACGAAGATGAGAATAGGAGGATACCAACCTTTAACACTAAGTGACTTCCCCGGAAGCATCGCAGCGATAGTATTCACCCAAGGCTGCAGCTTTCGCTGTCCCTTCTGCCACAATGGTGCCCTTCTTCCATATGACGGTGAAGAAGCCTTCGACACTAAAGAGGTTCTATACCGTCTGTGGAAGCGTCGCCAGCACCTCGATGGCGTAGTCATCACTGGCGGCGAGCCCACGATTCATGAAGATTTGACGATGTTTATTTTCGATATCAAGTCTATTGGATTGAAAGTAAAGCTCGACACCAACGGTACAAGACCAGATGTCATTGAGAAGCTGCTATCCGAAGGTCTTCTTGACTATATCGCCATGGACATAAAAGCTCCGCTAGAGAAATATAATGCCCTCGCCGGCGTCGATGTCGATATCGATGCTATCGCAAGAAGCATCGAAATCATCGGCAAGAGCGGCATCGACCACGAATTCAGAACGACGGTAGTGCCTGCGCTGCTTTCTGACGAAGACGTCGCCGCGATACAAAAACTCGTCCCTGAAGGCTCTACCTATAAGCTTCAGGATTTCGACCCTACAAACGCGCTAAACCCAGAATTACGAACGACACAAAACGAGCCGATAGGAGTTTAATTATGAGTATACGTCCTGACAACTGGATAATAAAGATGGCAAAAGAACAAGGGATGATAGAACCCTTCGAAGAGAAACTCGTCAAAAACGTCGATGGCAACAACGTCATATCATACGGAGTGTCTTCGTTCGGCTATGACCTAAGAGTCTCTAACAAATTCAGCATCTTCACCAACGTCTACGGCTCCGTCATCGACCCCAAGAACTTCGACACTCAAGGGCTTGTAACCATAGAAGACGACATCTGTATCGTGCCACCAAATAGCTTCGCGCTAGCCGTCAGCGTCGAGAAGTTCAAGATACCACGTAATGTCATGACAATATGCCTAGGGAAATCAACATACGCACGGTGTGGGATAATAGTAAACGTTACTCCCTTCGAACCTGAATGGGAAGGACACGTCGTCCTGGAAATATCAAATACAACGCCACTGCCAGCAAAAGTATATGCCGGAGAAGGGCTAGCACAAGTGCTCTTCTTCGAAAGCGATATGGAATGTACAACATCATACTCCGATAGAGGCGGTAAATACCAGAACCAGACAGGGATAACGCTTCCGAAATAGTTCGGAGTTCAGAGTAGGATTTTTCTACCACGGAGGCACGGAGAACACAGAGAGGACTTAGGGCGGGCTAGGGATTTCACCCCTAGAACCCCGAGGATATTTGAATGGTTGACTGTAAACTGTGAATGGTAAACTGAAAAGTGAAAAAAATGTAAGAAAAAGTTTTAAAATAATAATAAGGTATGGTATATCTATGATTAGTTGTTTTGTTCCAACTACACCCTCGTTCTTGAAAGCACCGCCACAGTATATTCTCCGCACGATAGCGTATGCTTTCGTTATAGCGGCTTTTTTTATGCCTTTTAACAACATTTTGCAAGCCTCCCCTCCCACAGCGTCTGATAATATTGAGATGGTTGAAGATCCCCTTCTTGCCGACGACTTTTCAACGACGCCATCTTGGGCTGACGCTGGCGAGTACAATTTCACTAAAGAGTTCATCAAGATGCTTGGTGCTCTGGGAATCCTCGTCGCCGCTCTTCTTGGTTTCGCCTTTGTTTTTAAGAAGGTGATAAAAAATCGGACTTCTATGATGGATAACAGCAGCAACATCAGGGTCTTAGAGCGCAGGGCCATAGCTCCTAAGCTTTCGGTATATATCATTGACGTTGCTGGCACGAAGATAATCGTTGGAGAATCGCCAGCGGGACTGCAACGTCTCGGCGAGCTTCCCAAGGGATCAGTGACCAGTGACCAGTGACCAGTTTATCAGTTCGGAGTTCGGAGAATGAACCATACGAAATTCTTCTTAAAAAATAAGTTTTTGCAAGCTATAAAGGGGGTAAAAGGACCGCTTTTTACCTGGTTTAATGGTTTTTTGGTGTTTTTTTACCCCCTTTTTAGGAGAATATCATGCTCTCTCTCGATGAAAATCTATCTGCTAAACGCTATCACTATCCACTATACGCTACATATTGACATATGACAGAAAAGATGCTACACTGCTGTTTTTAATGCAACGCCTTTGACAACAACATGTTAAACATTACTGAACTTTTTGTAAGCGTACAGGGCGAATCAACTTTCGCTGGGATTCCTACGGTATTTGTCAGGCTTTCGGGCTGTGACTTGCGCTGTGTGTGGTGCGACACGGAGTATGCCTTCGGCAAGGGAGAAGAGATATCTCTCGATAAGGTATACGACGATATTATGGGGTATGGCTTTTCTCATGTGTGTATCACTGGTGGTGAGCCTCTGTTGCAAAAAGAGGTATATCCTCTTATGTCGCGGTTGTGTGATGCCAACAAAGTCGTTTCTTTAGAAACTAGCGGTGCTCATAATATTTCCGATGTCGACGAGCGCGTTACTATTATTATGGATGTTAAGTGTCCTGGAAGTGGGATGTCTGAAAAGATGTGCTGGGAGAATATGGGGCTTCTCAAGGGCAGTGCTGAAGTGAAGTTCGTTATTGCTAGTAGGGAAGATTACGATTATGCTTATGAGGTATGTCGGAAGCATGATCTATATGACAAAGTTGGTGCTGTTCTTTTCGCTCCTGTCCATGGGAATGTCGACACCAAAGGCTTGGTGTCGTGGATGCTTACCGACAAAATCCCTGCGCGCATCAATTTACAGCTCCACAAATACATCTGGCCTGAAGCTAAGCGTGGTGTGTGATTATCCTTGCCACTGTGCGCATTGACTCTGTGTAGAGCGAGGATCAGGCTCTCCTTGCGTCGCTATTGCTCCGTCGTCAGGACTTTGAGAAAGAAAAGATTGCCCTTCTTTAATTGTTCGCAATCCTTCTATTCTACGTTGTCCTTGAGGTGAAGGTTTGTACGGTGGTTGAGATAAAGGGGCGGGAGCACTAATAGAATCTTGTGAATCTGGAAGGGGCTGTGCGCAGTATGGACTAGAATAATATTGGCCAATATCAGATGAACCACTTACTTGTGATGGCGAACTCATAATACTATCTCCTTAGTTTGTTTTTGCCGTTAAGCATAAACTCCTTAGTCTTAAAATGCAAGGAGATATTTTATTACGTCTGTTTGATGACGAGGGCGCCATCGGCGCCTTTGCGTACGCGGAAGCGTGGTGATATTTTCAATATTTTTTCTATGAAGCCTTCTGGGTAACCAGCCCATTCGCGGGCGAATTCCCGTGAAAGAAGGGCGATGAAGTCATAGAAAAGGTATTGCATGCCACGTTTATAGAAATATGTATGCGCTCGTGTAACTATCGAGGTATATCGTTGTGCTGTTGTTTCGTCGGTGGCATAAACTCCCCTGTCGACGGCGCGGCATCCGCTTTCTACGAAGAGGTCTTTGTTTTTAAAATATGTCTCTTCGAAGAAGTCGATATATCCTGCCATATGTGAAGGCTGTACACTTTTGCGTGCTAGGCGCTCATGGAGCTCTTCCACTGTAGCAAGGCCTTGGCGCGTATACATCCACGGCGTTATAAAGGCGGCTACGAGGTTTTTCCAGATGTTTATTACGAAGCGTTTCTTCTCTTCGGAGCATATTGCTATGATGACATCGCCGACGTATTCATTTTTCTGTATATCATTGAGGTGGCGCAGCGAGGCGTCTTCTTCACGAGAAAGCTTCCACAGGCATGCGACGTCGAGAGTTTCGAGGAAACAAGACACCTTTATACTGTCGAGATCACCGACGAGGCCGTGAACGAAACTTTCTGCGTCGAAGGTATCGACATTGTAGAGTTTCTGTCCGCCGAGGTGTTTTTGTAGCTTTTCTTTCATCTCGTCGATATGCCCTTGTCCCATACCTTTTATGAAAGAGTTGCCGGCATCGAGAAAAGCTACTAGGTCTTGTATCGTCTTTTTACCATTGTCGAGGAACCCCTGTTCAGCCTGCTGTGAAAGCTTCAAGACATTTATAGGCTCGTATAGGCATAAGGCGTCGAAAGTGGCGTCATTGACGATGCTGAAGCTTGGCTCTTTGTTGTCTTCTTCATCGGCATCGACATCGACATCGTCAAGGATATCGACAGGCTCATCTTGTTGTGGGATATCGCTTTGTTGTAGAGTCTCGACGATGGGTTGTTCTTCGTTGTCTTCTATAGTAAAGATCTCATCTTCTTCGGCTTCTTCTTCGACGAGAAGATGTTGTGGAATAAGTTCTTCTTGCTGTTCTTCTTCGTCTTCAGGGGCACCAAGTCGTCTTATTTTTGAGGTGTCGACATTTTCTATGGAATATATGTCTTCGAAGCCGTCGGTATAATATGGATTTTCTTCATCGGAGGCTTCTTCTGAGCTACTATGCTCTTTGTCGTCGGTGGTGAAGCCTTCGGTTGGGAACATAAAAAAGCCTTTCTCGCCTTCGTGGGTGTCACCACCACCATCGACAGTGGTGAGTTTCCCTATACCTTTTTTTATCTTGCTGAACAATGCCATAAAGCCACCAGTTTCTTTGTCTCTATAGTGTAGCGACACCGTTTAAATTTCAATGATAAAAAGCTCGGAGCTCAATGATCAATGCTCAATGAGTTCGGAATAGGAATTTCTACCACGGAGCCACGGAGAACACAGAGAAAAAGGACTGGCTGGGGGTTCTCCCCCAGACCACGTTTTTGAGCTGTGAACTGATAACTGATAACTGGTCACTGATAACTGTCTTATCCTCCTCGTTGTTGTGAGGAGTCTTGTATCCAGCGGCTTCCTTCTTCTGTGAATTTATCGTGGCCGTCTTTGATTTTAAGAGTATTACCATCGGCAAGGGTAATATATGGAGGAAACATCTTCGCAACGTGAGGGTTTGTTTTTATTTTGCCAAAGCCCTTCTGAACATGCACACCGCCATATTTTAATCCTCGACGCCCCGTGCTGAAGAATGCTACGAGCTGCGCCGCCTCAGAATGCTTAGCGATGACATTTCTTAGCTCGGCGGCAAGCAAAAGCTGCTCTGATTTATGATCGGTAGCTTCCGTAAGGCTTTCGACGTAAGCTTTCCACTCTTCGGCAGTGGCGATATGTTTGTCTAATTCTACCGTCAGCTTGTCGAAGTTACACGCCATCTTTGTGATGGCTTCGCACTTTTCGGAATCGTCTTTTGCTTCTTGCAGCATCTGTGATAGTGCCGTTGACATCATATGGACGATAGAGGTTCTGTCGCATCCACTTTTACAGTTTATTGTCTCTACACATCCGAGATTTTTTAGTAGCATCGACAGCATAAGATGTTCGCCGTTACGGCTTAGCTCTTTGCGAGATCTTATCGCCGTATTCTTGGCTTTTGTCGCCCACAAATCATGAAGATCAGAATTTTTGTCGCATGCTTCTTTGTATTTCCTACGGTCGACATCCAAAAATTGATATTTAAGAAGCTCTCGTAAAATATCGACAGAAGCCTTGACTTCACCATCCTGTAGTTTGCCTGACAGCTCATCAAGAATAACTGCATATTCTCCTAGCGTGCTTTTTTCGTCCGGTTCTTCTAACGAAGGAAATGCCTTAAGCACATCCTCCAGGACAAACTTCGTAAGCTGTAGCCACCCTCTACGGCTTGCTGTCATAGAGCGTCGCTCTGATATCTCGCTGACGATTGGAATCCTCGACATCGTATTCGTCGCGATGTTTATATGGACAAGCTCTACGTCTTTGAGCGAGGCAATAACCCTGTAGCTTTGATCTTTCAACAAGCCAGCCTGTTTTTTCAGCATATCGCTGTCGCCAGCTTTCTTGAACGGTGTGCCATGAAGGTCTGTCAATAACGAACGGTTTATTATCCTAACCGGTTTTTCAGGACTTTTCTGCCTTGCCATCTTGACAAGCTTAGTCATATGATGAACATACTCCATATACTGTTGTTCGTTTTCTATGACACCGTGGCGCGCTATGATGTCGGGACTGCCCTCCGACGACGACGACGACGCTATATAGAAGTTTTTAAGGTCGTCGGCTTTAAGTCCTCCTTCGAGGCGATGACTCGTCCCTGTCGTTATATCTGGTTTAAGGATACGTTTACCTGTAGTGCCAGCGCTGAACCCCCATGCTTTATACCTGAATGTTGTTTCCCCGTGTTTAACGGCAAAAGTCCTTTTCTTCTCGGAAAGATCTTTACCTATGTCATACCTTTCCCCCGTGACATCTCTTTGTTTTGACCTCTTCTTTGCTATGCTCAGAGGATACCCCGAGGCAAGACGTCCGGAGATTCCCTGCATCAATTCGTTCTTCACTTTTCCAAGCTTTTTTGTCATCTCTTGAATCATCGTATCTTTGACACCAGAGACAAAAGACTCTTCTTCTTTAAGCTCTAATATCCCAGCGCCCTTTGATGGTATCTCTTTTCCTTCTATAGCTTTCGTTCCGTCCGTTAGACCACGTATGCGATCAAAGCGGGAAGATATCTGATCTCTAACAAAGGTAATGACATTGGCGACAGAAGTTTTGTCGGTATAGCGGTGTGAAGACATCGAAGCAGGGACAAGGTCGCTATACAGCCTTAAAAACTTTCTATACGCTGCTTTCGTCTTCGAATTCGCCGCCAACGAATTTTTAACGATTTTATTTCTTAGCCTAACAATTTTTCCTGCTTTACCGTGTTTAAAGGTAACTGTATGGCCTTCTTTGACGGTATGTTTTATATCTTTCCGTGTTATACTCGCCTCTTCGCCGATGAAATTGCCTTCGCCGTCGATGATACCTCGCCGATTAAGCATCTTTATTATGCCTTTGGCGACGACAGGCCACGTTTCTTTGGTATGCTGGCTGTCGACAGCCTCTTTGTTTTTCAAAAAACCGACATTAAGCTCTACACCGCCTTTGAGCTTTATAACACCAACTTCATCCTGAATGATGCCTTGACCAACATCAATATGGACATCGCCCGGCGATACCGATCCACTTTTTTCTACCATAAAGAAATCCTTTTTTATATCATTTTCTCAAAGGCTTCTTCATCGAGGACATCGACACCAAGTTTATTGGCTTTATCGGCCTTAGACCCCGGCGATTCTCCGACGACAACATAGTCGGTATTTTTACTTACCGATCCCGTTACCTTGCCACCACGTTCTTTTATTATCGTTTTTACCTCATCGCGGGTATATTTGTCCAAGGTGCCCGTTATCACGAAGGTCTTCCCTGTGAAAGGATGGTCGGCAAAGAGATTTTCTTCGACCTTCTGCGGAAGCACACCATTGGCAAGGAGTTCTTCGATCTCTGCTTTAGAGCCTTCATCATTAAGATATGTCACCACGGCAGTGGCGACCTTGTCGCCGATACCTCCGACATCAAGGAGTTCTTCTTTTTTCATGCCCATAAGCTTCTGTATCGTCCCGGCTTTCTTGGCAAGAAGCTCTGCTGTGCCAGCACCGACGTATGGTATCCCTAATGCCATGATGAAATGCCAGAAAGGAACATCTTTCGATGCCTCTATGCTTTCGAGGAGGTTCTTCACGGCTTTTTCTTTGAAGCCTTCGAGCTGTAATAGCTGCTCTTCAGTGAGGGTGTAGATGTCGGAAACTTTGACAATGAGGCCTTTATCGATAAGCTGCTCGACGACCTTCTCGCCAAGGGTGTCGATGTCCATTCCGCCTTTGCTGACGAAATACGTTATACACCGCCGCTGACGCTCTGGACACAAAACATTAGAACACCTGACGGCGACCTCGCCTTGGCGCCTTACAACACCGCTGTTGCAGCATGGGCACTGCTCAGGCATCGCCCATGGAATTGTTTCCGAAGGTCTTTTTTCAGTGACAACACCGACTACTTTGGGGATGACGTCGCCGCCTTTTTCGATGACAACGGTATCGCCGACCCTAATGTCTTTGCGCTTCACCTCTTCTTCGTTGTGCAGCGTCGCCCGTGCTATCGTGCTGCCGGCGAGGAAGACAGGCTCTAGCTCTGCGACGGGTGTCAATGTCCCCGTTCTTCCAACCTGCACTGTTATAGCATGTATCTTCGTCGTCGCCTGCTCAGGAGCGAACTTATACGACACCGCCCACCGTGGCGTCTTTCCTGTGGCGCCTAGGCGTTTATGGTCTTTGAAATCATCGACTTTGATGACAACACCATCGATGTCATAAGGAAGCTCAGGGCGTAACGACTCAACACGACCAACGAAAGCCCATATATCCTCGATACTTCTACAAGCAGCCTCTACTTCAAGGACAGGAAGCCCATGCTTTTTCAAGAACTGGTGTGCGTCTCTCTGCGTAGTAACCTTTCCTGATGACTCTTCAACAACTGCATACATAACGACAGCGAGGCGTCGCTTAATAACCTCTTTAGGATCCAGAAGTTTCAAAGACCCAGCGGCGGCATTACGAGGGTTTGCCCAAAGCTGCTCACCAGAAGCTTCGCGTTCTTCGTTGAGAGTAGCAAAAACCTCGTGTGGCATATACACCTCGCCACGGACTTCTACGACATCGGGAACATCATCACCGACGAGCTTCAGCGGCAAAGAGTGTATCGTCTTGACATTGGCAGTAATGTCATCGCCTTCGTAGCCATTACCCCTCGTGGCGCCACGCACCAAGACGCCTTTCTCATAACGCACAGACACTGAAAGACCATCCATCTTAAGCTCTGCAGAGAAAAGTACGTCGTCCTTCTCAAGGAGCTTGTGAACCCTCGCGATGAAATCGCCTAGCTCTTCCTTAGAATACGTGTTGCCCAAAGAAAGCATCGGAGATGTATGCTTCACGCTCTTGAAGCCATCAGTAAGCGCCTCGCCGACACGCTGCGACGGCGATGCCACAGACACCCACTCAGGATGCTCGGCTTCCAAAGCCTCGACACGCTTCAACAGCAGATCATACTCGTAGTCCGATATCCTAGGAGCATGGTCGACATAATAACATTTATTATGCTTCCAAACCTCGTCACACAACTGCTCATAATCTTCTTTCGTTGTCATCTTTCAGCCTAGCCCTTTTATTAGCGCATAGTTATAGCGCATAGCGTATAGTAGGAAAAGTTAGAATATTTCTATCTATCCGCTAAACGCTATCCCTATCCGCTATTTAAAACCTCCCGACAAAGGAACCTGTTCCTTTAGAAACCTGAGGTATGGAATACAAAAGCGTAGTATATCAATTTTTACAAAATTGATCTACTACGCTTTTGTATTCTCCGATATTTTCATTTAAAACTGACCTTACGCGCCGCTCTCATTTTATTGGCGTGCTGCAAGGGCGATCTGCTGCGTATTCCTTTCGCTACGCCACTAAAACAAGATTAGCGAGTAACATCAGTTAAAAACCAAATGAAAATAATGAGATAAGAACTTTCGATAACTCAAATTTCAATACAACCTCCTTGACACAAATCCAAGAAAATGCTAACATCTTAAGCCTTAACAGATAAAATAAAAAGGAACGATATGTCATCATCACTAACATCAGGATTAAAACCTTCAACTGCATGCGGTAGCTTTCTTATGATTGACCATGAACGGCACTATGCTCTAGAAACGGCAAAACAAGAAAAAGCAATACTTGCTATAGATAGAAAACTAGTCAGGGAAATAGCTGCTTTAAATTTTAGAACTTCATTTATTCCTGTTAATTCTATACCTACTGCTTCGCTGTTTATAGCTCCAAAACCTATATCTGCTCACAATTTAATGGGTGCGCTACCGAAACTCGGAGGCAATAAGGAGTTTTTTTCACCAGTCTCTTCTCCCGCGTCATCGCGCCCTGTCTCTCCTGAAGTGCTCCAAAAACTTTCAATACGTGCAGTTGTTGAAGTTACGCTTACTACACAAACCAATAAAAGAATTATTTCAAAAACATCTCGAGTACAGTTCCGTGCGGATGTGGTACGAAGAGCCCCTTCAACCAAAAAAAAAGCTGCCGGCAAAGGAAGGAGTTATGAGATAATAGAATCAACAGAAATGGAGAAAAAAATCTACGCTCGTCTATCAAAAAGCTACCTAGACAGTTTTCTCGTGATGGCATTGGCAGGACAAATAACGACCCATAAAAAATACAGCGCAAAAGAAACTATCGGATACCCCCGCAATTTAGTCCCTCAAATAGCCAAGGAAAGAAAATCTAAACAAAGATCTATTAAGGAAGAGGCAAAAAGACTTTATACCGAAGAAGAGGTCTGTCAAAAAGCTCGTTTCTTAGATAGTACAAGATTTACAACTAAAGAAGGCCTTCAAAGATACATATTATTTAAGCAACCACCACATGATACTTCTCTGAGTGATATAATAGCTTATCAAATCGACATGATGGCTAAAGGTTTCTTTAATCAAATGACTAATCCCACCAGCGTTGCTAATATAAAAGAAAGAATGCTAAAAGGACAAAGACTGCGGCATCCAAATATATTCCCGTTATAATCATTTAAACCTGGCTAGCCCCATAAACAGTCGTTCAGGTTCAACAAAAAACTTTTTAAAAAGGACATAACATATGACACTACCAGAATTTTCACAATCTTATTCTATAAAGGGCCCTTCTATAAAGGGCCCTAATTCCGTTATAAATACAGACCGCTTTTCTTCACCTGACCCCATTCCTGCTCCAAAGTTCGAGGAAGAAAATGTATTTACTGCCCAGCCTGACCAACCACATCAATTACAAACACTCGCAATACAATTTTCAGGTGGAAATTGCGAACATCTTTCCAAAAGAAGAAGGACAGATGAAGACGACGCGTCTCCAATATATGCTCCAATACCAGTAATTCATGTGCTACCACTCGCGGATGATACAGATTGTCGTGTACAGGATGCCGTAAGAGTGCCTTTCTCTAGTAGTGAAACTACTATAAAAAAAAGAATACCAGGGATACTGTTAAATGGAGTTCTGAAATGATCGCCGCTCTCTACATATATAGAACTGAAAGCAAAAAAACACGTGAAGAGATGGCTGCAGGACTAACTCTTATAGCAGAGCAAGAAATTATTATTACCGATATTGACAACTTCCTTCGTAGGAACAAAAAACTATTTGAAAACATTACAGCTTATTTAGAAAAAAACAAAGGCGCTCTAACTTTATCACTTACAGAAGTTATCAAGATAGTACGCAATGCCAGCTTTAATATCTAAATTGTCGCCACAAGAAACCGTTGTGCCGCGCCCTTTAGCACTCGTTCTGAGACGGAAAGTTTTAAGGGCGTTTTGGAAGTTAAAAGTCACGGGTCCATCGTATGTGCTACGGAAGATTGCACGGCGAAGGAGCTTCTTCGTCCATTCAAATGATATTGTTCCAATATCACCACAAGAAACATCAACGAATCTACCACAATGAAGTTCTATTGGCAACATCGGAAGAAGTGATATCGTCGTGCCTTCTTGATGGATGAAAAGCGAGTGTATGATATCGGATGTACGTAAAAGAAGCTGTGGAGCGCAGCTCTCAGAAGGAAGAGTGCCTTCGGAAATAAGACCTTGGTGTCCGTCAGAAACACGTGGCACCATTATACCATAGAAGGCGCCTTTTATAAGGTTTTGCAATGCAGGAGAAATGGCTTCCTTGTCACGAGACAGTATAGCAGATGAGCACTCATCAAGAAGAGAAAAGGTGCCGTCATGGATATCTTCGTCAGTAGAATGCATCATACTGCCAAGGCGTAGAAGGTGCGGCAAAATTTCGTCGAGCTGTAGACGTCGAGTAACCAAATCCCAGTCTTGCTTCTTATGGCATCCTAAAGATAGACGCTCGATAGGAATTTGCATCTTTGGAACAGAATCTTTTATAACGAAACCCTTTGGAAGGTCGGAAAATTTAATATCTCCTTTTTCAACGACAATGCTAATTGCTTCGTCAACAAAAACAATAGAATAACGAAAAACACCCTTATTAGACTTTCCGGAAACTGTAACGCGTCCCTTTTCAAGGTCTTCGACGACCATAAAATCGTCGACGCCTCCCTCAGTTCCGCGTAGTCTGATAATATTTTCTGTGGCGGAGGTAAGGTCGCGAAATTCAAGGCTCGTGGGAAAAGCCGTGACGGCAATCGTCGATCCTGGCAGCATCATTGGCATACCTGTTGTATGTGTAAAAGGTCGAAGTTTTGTTGCTATTTTTATCTTCATATTTTTCCTATTAACGCTTCTTGGGTATTTTCTACAAGTAGAACCTTTACCATTGTATTTGCTTTGCCTTCATTGACTATAGCCGGCAAGAAATTTTCGGTATGTCCTTTAGAGCCGTTTTCTATCAAGACCTGCATTGTTTTTCCTATATACCTCTCTCGTATATCATATGCTGTGTTGTTAGCAACACGAGAAAGTGTCTCTTTACGCTCTTTTATCGTTGCTGCGGAGATTTTTTCTTCGTATTTCGAGGCTATCGTTCCGGGTCTGTCGCTGTATGGAAAGATATGGGCGTGGACGAAACCTACTTCTTGTACGACGTCAATGGTATCTTGAAAATCCTTCTCCGTCTCTCCGGGAAACCCTACGATGATGTCGGTGGTGAAGGTAAAGTCAGCATTGCCATTGCGGAACCTTTCGACGACATCATAATAGTCGTGGCGACTATACTTCCTATTCATCTTCTTAAGGACAGCGTTCGATCCCGACTGTAGGACAAGGTGCAACGAAGGGCATGTCGTTCTGCTCGTCATAAGAGCATCGTAAAGGTCATCGTCGAAGTCGTTGGGGTCTATTGACGAAAGCCGTAGCCTTTCAAGTCCATCGACACCATCGATTGCGCGTATGAGGTCCGCCAGCGTCTTTGTGCCATCTTCATAGTCGCCAATATTTATCCCTGTAAGGACGACCTCTTTGTATCCGCTGTCGACAAGCCTCTGGACCTCTTTTACGATATCTTCGACCTTCCGCGACCGCGACCTTCCACGGACGTATGGTATTATGCAGTATGTGCAGAAGGAGTTGCATCCATCTTGTATTTTAACAAAGGCTCTGGTGTGTCCTTCGAAGGACTTTATGGTAAACTCCGGAAGCTTTTCAAGCTCGGGGAACAGTATAGAGATAAGGTGTTCTTTGTCTTTGTTGCCGACGACGTGGTCGACTTCAGGGACCTTTTCGGCGAGGTCAGGAATACGTTCTGCCATGCATCCGGTGACGACGATAGTAGCGCCGGGATTTTCTTTAGCAAACCTCCTGATAAGATACCTGCTTTTCTTGTCAGCAGAGTCAGTGACGGTACAGCTGTTGACAATACAAACATCGGCAACCTCGCTATCAGCAGCTTCACGGCAGCCGAGAGCCCGAAGCTGGTCGGCCATTGCCTGCGCTTCGTACTGGTTAGCCCTGCACCCCAATGCTGTGATCTTGAAAGTCTTATATCTCATTTTTTCTCCTACACCAAAGAAAAAGTATAACTTATAGCATCGTAAATAACAACGAAATTATGTAGCAATTATGGGTTATAGATGCTATAACGTGTTATGAAAAAGAGAGGAGCCTTATAGTATGAAGATAGAACAGAATCCCGAAGAGCGTCGTGCTATGTTTGCCGACGAAAGTGCTCCAGCACAGCGCGCGTTTTTGATAGGAATATATATGAAGTCTTCGGAGAAGAATGTTTGTGGCGATCATCTCGACGAGCTTGAGCTTCTTGCTGACACGCTTGGTGTCGGTGTTGTCGATAAGAGCCATTGTTATCTTCGCAAGTATGATTCTTCGACGTATATCACCAAAGGCAAGGTCGAAGAGCTTGTCGCCAGCGCCCATGATCTCGAAGCCGACCTTATCATCCTCGACGACGAAGTCCTTCCTGGCCAGCAACGCAACCTCGAAGAGAAGTTCGGCTGCCCTGTCATCGACAGGACGGAGCTTATCCTCGAAGTTTTCGCCAAACGCGCCCACACTAAAGAGGCGCAGCTGCAGATAGAGCTTGCAAAGACACGTTATCAGTATCCGCGCCTTAAGAACCTATGGGAGCACCTCGATCGTCAGCGTGGCGGTGGACTTTTCCTTAAAGGCGACGGCGAGAAGCAGATTGAGATCGACAGAAGCCTTCTTAAGAAAAAGATCAGCAAGCTAAAAAATGACCTTAAAGAGGTGCGGCAGCACCGTGAGACGCAACATGTTTCGCGCGAACGCTCCGAGATACCGACTTTCGCCATAATAGGATATACCAACGCCGGAAAGTCTACGCTACTCAATGCCCTCACCGATGCTGACGTCTTCGTCGAAGACAAGCTTTTCGCCACCTTAGACACCACAACACGACGCTATACGCTACCGAACCATCAAGACATCCTTCTCATCGACACCGTAGGGTTTATCAGGAAACTGCCACACACCCTCGTCGAAGCATTCAGAAGCACCCTAGAGGAAGCCACCGACGCCGATGTACTAATAAACCTCGTAGATGTCAGTGACCACCTTGCCGACGAACATATCGTGGCAACTCGCGCCGTCCTTAAAGAACTCGGCGCCGACGAGAAGCCTATGATAACCGTCCTCAACAAAATCGACCTGTGCCACGACAACGAAAGAGCTAACTATATGCGTCTGCGGTACAAAAACACCGTGGTGGTCTCCGCGCTGAAACACGAAGGTTTCGACGACCTCATGGAAGCAATATCACAAGAGCTCCGATCGCGAAGGAAAATCGTCAACGTGCGTATCCCACAAAGCGATTATCATGTCGTCACCGAGATCATCAGCGGAGGAAAAATACTGTCGCAAGAATACGACGAAAATGACGTCGTTATACAAGCTGATATCCCCACAAACCTCGCAGGGAAGATCTCAAAGTATATTGTTAAATAGTTCGGAGTTCGGAGTAGGAATTTTCTTGCGGGATAGTGAGAAAAAGCATATAATTGAATCTCTAAAACCGTAAAACATTAAGGTATTATGCTATGATTAAGACGATATGCTGTTTTTTTGTGTGTGCCGTACTGCTAAGCTCTTGTAATTTGTATGTCATGCCTACCGAAGACGATATGACGACGATGCCAACGACCAATAACCCGAACATCATCAGTGACACTTCAGCAAATAATGCCATCCCCGGCATAGCAATATGATAAACGCTACGATACCTGAAATCCTCGCCGTCCTCAAAAAAGACGGGTATAATGCCCAGGTTCAGGAAGAAACAGGGCAGATATACTTCATCATAACCGTCGAGAAACGCGACATCGCAGTGTTTTTAAGGACCCTCAACGACGGAAAACTCGTACAACTTATCGCTTTTATGCCCTATGAAGTACAAGAAAAACTCTTCGGAAGCGTAGGACGTCTACTTCACTATATCAACAAAGAAATCGATATGCCAGGATTTGGGATGGACGAGACAACACACCTCGTTTTCTACCGCAATGTAATCCCTACGACGCACAAAAAACTCGACGAAATGCTCTTTTATAACTACCTTAAAACCCTAGAACGCGTGTGTAATGAATTTCTCCCAGCTATAGAGCCACTAGCTCTCGGTGCTACCACCTACGACGAAGTGCTCGCTAAAGCAAAAGTACAAGAAAAGCAGTCTACGTCGTAAAGGCCACTTTTAAAGCCGTAATGAAGTTTTTGTATAAACTAATATAAATATCTTGATATTAATTAGAGACTTTGTTATAATAGTGGTAATTAATTTAACTTAACCAAAGAGGTAATTATAATGTCTAGTTTTGATCCTTTAAATGTTCCTAGTGAGCTTTGTTCTTTTTATTCTACTCAACCACGTACGGGTGTTTTCTGTCCGGCACCTTCATTGTATGAAGACTCGATTTTTAATGATCTTTTTCAATCTGTCTTGGAAAAGTCTTGTTCTAAACCGTTACCGACTACGGACGGTCCTCAAGTATCCCGTGCAGGACCTTACGGTTCAGGCCGTTGCAGCCCAAGGCCTTCTGCAGGTACAAACTTCAGCTACAAAAGAACTACAGTTGCTATTGGAGGTTCATCAAGAGGTGTACGAAGAGCAACTCCAGCTCCTGACAGTGACACTGACTCTCAAGAGGGTGATAAACCCAGTAAAGCTAAACGCGCCGCTGCTGGTAGCGCTGGCTCAGTAGTTTTATTTATTGCCATGAAATTTATCGGAAACGACTTAACTAAACTCCTTGCATTACGAGAAGATTCCGAGACAATTAAAAATGCAGGCAGAGTGCTTGAAAGAATAAAAAGCGATGAATGTGGCGAACAAAACCCTCACTTCAAACATATCAATAAAATTGTATCTCTATGGAAAGGTGTTAATAAAAGATCATTACTTTATCGTAAGATAGCATTAACATCGAAGGTGGCCATTGCCGCAGGGGCTGTGTTTGCTATTGTAGGTGCTGTTATAGCATCTAATGGCGCTATGATCGCTGGAGGGGCTTTTGTTCTTGGAGGCCTTGCCACAGCGATATTCTTGAAAGGGGTTGGTATTGACAACATCAACAAAGCTGGCAATGCTGACATAGCTAAAGAAAAACGATCAATTGACCAGGAAGGGCATCAGCAGCCGTTTTTTTCCGTTAAAAGAGATGCTGCTAGTCCTGCAATATTAGGACATCAAACTACAGTAGAGCCTAAAATTCGTTTAGTACAACCTGTAGCAGAAGAAGAAGCAATCGCTCCTCCTGATGATGATGATCTACTCGTACAAGAAGGTCCAACAGCACCGCCACTAGGATAGATGCGAAGACGGAAGACAGGGGCGCGCGTAGCGCCATCACGCCCCTTTCTTTTTAATCTTACTCCTTGATATACTTATTTTTTGTATAGAATAAAGGATTAAAGTGATGAACAAAGCTATTTTCTACGACACAGAAACAACAGGAGTAACTTTCGGCAAGGACAGCATCATAGAGCTTGCCGGCTACGACCCCGACAGCAACGTTGGCTTTTCCGAGCTTATAAACCCTGGATGTCATATCCCCGAAAGCGCTACTGCGATACACGGCATTACCGATGAAATGGTGTCCGAAGCACAAGGCTTCGCACAAGTCTGGGAACGATTCCTTCTCTTCTGCGGCGACGACGCCATCCTTATCGCCCACAACAACGACGGCTTCGACGTCCACTTTTTGAGACACGAATGCGAGAAACACGACGTCATCCTCCCAACAACCTGGGAATACCTCGATACCCTTAAATGGGCAAGAAGGTACCGTCCTGACCTTCCGAAGCATTCCCTGCAGTATCTCCGTGAGATATACGAAATAGAAGCCAACAACGCCCACAGGGCCCTCGATGATGTAGTCGTGCTATACGAAGTCTTCTGTGCCATGACGCCAGGCCTCACACCACAAGAGGCGCATATCCTCATGAAAAAGCCACAAGAAATAAACACCATGCCCTTCGGGAAACACAAAGGACGACGCCTAGAAGAACTCCCCAATGACTATATACAATGGCTCCTAAACTCGGGATCCCTCGACAAAGATAACAACCGCGACCTGCGCACATCCCTAGAAAAACGTAAGCTCCTCCCCGAAAAAACCCTCGTCTAGTGGGGAGGGACGCTGCCCTCCCCACACCCCTCCCGCCAGAGGAGAGGTTCTCCTCTGGACTCCCCATGTAATGACATCGGATGCGCAACGACAAAGCACTCCAAAGCGCTTTTTTTGCTGCGCAAAAACGCTTTGGAGTGCTTTGTCGTAGTCATCTCAGCGTAGGCGCTATAGCGCCACCGCTGAAATATGCATAAAATATTTATTATCATTGCTTTATATCCCATAATGTCTGATGATAGTAATTTAATATTTTACCATGAAGCATGATGACTACGGAAATACAACCAATAATTTCAAGATCGCCATTTTCAGTTGAAGATCTTTCTGTTTCTCTCGGCAACGGAAAAACCATCGGCGAATCTATTGCCATTTTCAATAAGAATAAAACGACTGCGAAGACCATCGCGTTTGTAGGTGATCTTATTCGTACTATTTCTCTTGGGTTAGCCGCTGGTGTTATCTTTGGAACTATTACTTCCATTTCTTTCAGTGCTATCGTTGTGGGTTTCATTGCTACGAAGATACCTTTAACCATTATCGCCGTGAAAGTCTCTAACAAAGCTATGGAACAACTCAAGGCCCTTTCATCTAAAGGCCACGAATGTCTCAATAGCAAAGATGATGCTACAATAGGTCTTGGCATCAAGCTTCTCGATGCTATAGTAAGCCAAGGCGACTCAGAAGCATGCAAGCCCCTTGCTGAGTACTATGAATCAAAAGGGCTCAATAAAAAGGCCTCTCATTATTGGAGTTTCATTCCTCTTGAAGCCTCTAATAGAGATAGAAACCTTTTAGATATTTCAGAAGTGACACAACAGTATATAAGCAGAATTGAATATACGTGTAGAAAACGATTTCTACAAGAGCTTATCGAGAGCCCTCCTAAGCTTCAACCGCTTGAAGTTCAAGCGTAAATAAAAGCCCTCTGGCGTATTCGTCAGAGGGTTTTGTTTTGCTCTGAAACGTTGTGTTTCTTGTCGCTTTTACGTCGGCGGCGGCTTTTTTGTTTACGTATTTTCGCTAGGGCAGCGGATTTTTCTGTAGTTCCTGGATGGAGATGTTCATCTATCTTCTCTACGAGGGCTCTTAATGCTATAAATCTATTTTTGTTACGTTGCCGCTCACGCTGACACGTGACGTTTAGGCCTGTAGGGATATGATGGAGATGTACGCTACTAGAAGTCTTGTTTATCTTTTGCCCGCCCTTACCACTGCCGCGAGAGAAGCTTTCGTCGATGTCGTCGAGGCATATCCCAAGTTCTTTGATTTTTATCATGAGGGCCTCTACCTTCGTGGCAGAGATGTCGAATTTCTCATTGATTTTCATCGGAATCAATAAAATCAGCGAGACCGTTATTGCGGAGTATGCATGCTGGGCATTTTTGGCAACCTGGGTGTTTTATGCCTTCGTAGCATGTTATTGTATTTTCAACGATGTATTCCAAGATGTTGAGATCGTTGGCAAGTGCTATTGTCTCTTTTTTCGTCATAGTGACTAGTGGCGTCTGTATTGTGAAGGTATTGTCATCAAGATCTATGCGGAGGATCTGCTCCATGAGGTCCATATATTCTCGTGAGCAGTCGCGGTATCCCGAGTTGTCTGGAAAGACGACTCCCATAAATATTGTGTTGCCGCCGAGGCTGTTGACATGTATTGCTGAAAGGCGTGCCATCAGGCCGTTACGCCCTACTACGAGGGTGTTGGGAGCGGTTTCTTTGGGGTGCTGTATTTCTGTGTCGTTGCCGATCAGCGCGTTGTCTGTCAGCGTTGCGAGGAAGTCTAGAGGTATTATTTTGTTATCGATATTCCAGTCTTCACATATCTTTTTTGCGGCATCGATTTCTGTGGAGTGTCGTTGTCCGTATGAAAATGTTACGCTTAGGATATCGTCGTTGTGGTATTTTTTCATGGCGAGAGCCAGGCATATTGTTGAGTCCATGCCTCCAGAGTGTACTACTATGGCTTTTTTTTGCATCGTTTTCATTTTTTAAACTAGTTTATCCCCTATCTTTTTAGGCGTTCGTAATAGAAATTTTTACCACAGAGAACACAGAGAGGAAGGTGGGCGGGCTAGGGGTTTCACCCCTAGGACCCCGAGGATTTTAAAAAGTTTGCAATTCACCATTAACAGTTTACCGTTCAAAAACGGGGGTCTGGGGGAAAATCCCCCAGCCATATTCTTTTTTCTCTCTGTGTTCTCCGTGGCTCTGTGGTAAAAATCCTGCTTTTTCCTATACGCTAATCTACTCTACATTAGAAACGCATCGGAACCCGCAGGTGCTGTTTGCTGCTCCAGGGTTATTGCGATGTCTGTGTGAGCATCTAAGGTCTTCTTTAAGACTTTTCCAGCAACCCCCACGAAGTACGCGGTATACGCCTTGTATAGGACCTTGAGGATCATTAGGTTCTTGTTCCGAAGCTTCGTAGTAGTTATATCCGTACCAATCTTGGCACCATTCGTATACATTTCCGACGATATCGTATAGTCCGTTATTGCTTGGCGCATAGCTTTTCACTGCTATGGTATCGGAGCTGAAGTAGTTAGCTTTTGTTTTCTCCATATCGCCTTCTACTGGGAACGGGCTATTTTCGTTACTTCCGCGTGCTGCTATTTCCCATTCTGCTTCTGTTGGAAGTCGTTTTCCCACCCATTTTGCGTATGCCACGGCGCCGTACCATGTAACTCCTGCTGCTGGGTGTTTTCCGTATCCTGATTCTATTGAGAGGCTTCCTGCGCGACGATTTATCCTAGACTCGCGGAGTTGTATGGTGTCGTTGTTATTAACGTCTTTCTCCCCTCCCATAGCTTCCAGGAAGCGGATAAATTGTTCGTTTGTTACGGGGTGGATGTCTACTGCTATGCTTTCGATATTCACTTCGTGTCGTGGCATCTCGTCTCTATTTCCGTCGTTACTTCCGCGGAAGAATTTCCCACCTTTTATCACCACCATATCAGTCATGATAGGTTCTATATCGATATGTTTCACTGGCTCGGGCTCGTAGTGTGTAACGCTACGGTCTACACGAATCGTTGCTGCTGGATCTTCTTCGTATGTTGGTGTTTCTAGGGCTTTTTCTTTTATCGCTGGTTTTAAATCCGACATCTCGGCGAGGAGGGCTTTAGGCTCCGAGGCTTTATTTTTCTCTTGCTTTGCTGGAGCTTTTATTGCGCCAACGGCAACGAGTTCTTTTTCTTCTATTTTCTCTGTTGTCTTGGGCTGTGGTTTCTTCATGGTATATGTCACGAAACCATCTTCATTGTTATGTCTTTGGTTTAGGAGGTCGTCGAAAGCCCCTAGCAGTGACGTAGGACGCCTAGCGGGATCTTTTTGCATGCATGCTTTTATAAAGTCATCCCATGGAAGTCGGTATTCTGGGCGTAGCGCTGAAGGCATGTCGAAGATACCTTCTGGGTATTCCCCTGTTATCAGGTAGTATGTCATGACGCCGAAGGCATAGATATCGGAGCTGACAGCTGCGACGGCACCGTTCGTATTTCTTTGTTCTGGTGCGAGGAATGCAAGGTGTTGCAGGAAGGAGTTATTTAGGCGTTGTACATTTTCTGGGTCTGATGGTTTCGATGGGTATTTTTCTTCGCCGCCTTTCGTCGTCTCTACAACGGTGACGTCGAGGGTATCGCCAAGGGCTTTATATGCTCTAGATAGTACAGCACCGGAACCTATTACGTTAGAAAGTCCGCAGTCTGAGAGGAAAAGATCGACGCCCTTCTTTCCTTTGCCAACAAGGACGTTGTTAAGCTTAAGTCCGCGGTGTGCCATAGCGCCTTCGCCTTGCGTCCTTGTGTGTATATGATCGAGAGCACCGACGACCTGTTTAAGCATCCTGACGAGCTCATCTTCTGCTATAGGCCCTTCGTGTGTGGTGATATACTGTGCGAGGTTTGTCGTCTCGCCCATATCATCGACGACACAGTCGGTGACAAGGAAGTATGTCCCTTTCGCTGATGATACATTATGGACTTTTACGATATGAGGATGGTCTAGTGTCGAGAGTGTTTTTATTTCTTTCTCAAAACGTTTTATAAAGGCTCTATCGGCGGCGAGTTCTTCTGGTAGAACTTTAAGCGCATACTGTTTCTTCATAAAGCGGTGTTCTGCAAGGCATACCGTCCCTAGAGCCCCCTGTCCTATCTGTTTGATTATGTTGTAATCGCCAATGATACGTTTTTTCATCGTTTTGGTCTCCCGAGGGTAAATGTTAGAGAATATATATATCGTATTTCGCTATCAAAAGTGAAGGATAAAGTTATCGTCGTCCTTTTTTCTTACAAAAAATACATATATCTGCTACACTAATCTTTTTAAATTAATAGTTTACAAGGCGAGGTAATTATGAAAATACAAGCGATATCACATGACGCGTCACTAAGCAACACAATTTCCATGAAAATCCACGACTGGAATGAAAGCTCTTCGTCTCTACAAAAACATTTCGCCACAAGAGCCGTAGCAGCAGTGACATATTCTATATTTGCTGCCATCGACACTGTATGTCATCTTCTCGCTGCCGGCGGCGTCGGTGCCGTACTTCTCGCCGAGAAGGTCCTGATAGTAAAAAATATCAACGGCGAGCGGTTTTCTGCCGAGATTGCCGGGAGACACCTTAGACACGCCAAAACTCTCGCCATAGCGATACCTTGCGGGTCGCTCGTAGGCCTCTTCAGGCCGGACATCGCCGCCAAGCACATAAATACCAAAGAAATGCCCTACGATATCATGGACCCCGACGCTGTGTCGCGTCGTGCTGAAGCAGCTGAACAAAAAAAAGAAGCAGCCACCACTAAGATACAGAGAGCATGCCTACACTACTGTCTCATAAAAAAAGCTCGCGCCGAGTTCCCGGCGCTGAAAGCAAGACTCACCGCTGAAAAAACGGCGAAAGAGATCGCGTCGCTGAAGAAAGATGTTGAATCTCTAAAAAATGCTGGTATAAAAGCTGCTATCGATGAAGCGCTTAAGCCACTATATGGTCTTCTTGAACAGAAGGCCGACAGCGCCGATGTTGAGACTAAAGCCACGCTTGAAGCATTAAGTACACTAGAAGAATCCATTGCTATAGCCCTCTCCAAAAAAGCTCTGAGCGCTAGCGTTGAAGAGCGTCATGTCGCTATTAAAACTAGCATCGTCGATATTAAAAAATGTTTAGAAGAGCTCATGAAATTACTTCTTAAAAATTCGGAAGACGCGACTGTTGCAATGTCATCTCTACGGCGCTCTATTAATACGACAGCAGCGGCAGCAATGCCCTCGCTTGCTCTTACTATAGCTTATTTGGGTGGCTTGATACTTAGATAATTATCTGTTTTCAGAGAACTTCCCGAAAGCGTTGTGCTCGAGGTTTTAAAATTTTTATTATATGTTTCTAGGGTGTTTCTGAGGTTCTTTTTATAAAAAGTTTTCTTGCGTTAAAAATGATATCCTTGATAAAACGTTAGGAGTTGATTATACACTGACGTTATGAGCTTCTCTCACTTTATTGGCGTGCTACAAGGAGCAATCTGTTGCGTATTCCTTCTCGCCCAGCTCTTCAGAGCTTGGCTCGTCGGAAGCACTTACATCTTGACCCTTTCGCTACACCACTAAAGCAAGATTAGCGCTTAACATCAGTTATGCAATTATTTTCGAGGGCTTTGTTATGGCGAGCGTCAACTTATTATCTACTGATTTTGCGTTAAGCAGGACCTCTGCAAATTGGATTTCTGATTTACACGGCGAAGGAACTGTCCTTTCTAAAGGTGCATCGAGTGTTGTCGCTCTTCTCGCGCAGTCTATTTTCTCTGCCATAGACATGGCATATCATACTGTTGCTGCTGTTATCACATTCTCTGCTGTAGCCTTTTGCAATATCAGGGCCAATTCCGAGCGTCGCTCTTATGAAGACGCCAAAAGTCATGTCATCTATGCTGTGGAAGCTGCTGTAGGGACGTTGTTCGGCTCTATTGTTGGTTTTATATATCCTAGTTTTTTTTCGCCAGAGAAAGTAGAAAATAAGCCCGAAGAGTCCGTTGCTGAAAAACCTGCGGCATCAGATACAGTAGAGATCCCTGAGCACGGCCATGAAGATTTAAGTGCTGAGATCGCTTCGCTACGCGCTAGCATCGCTGAACTACCAGAAACTCCCGATGACCACAGCAGCAATTCTGATCTCGAAGCTATACGCCAAAGACTTGCGCCGCTTGAGGCGCGCTTAAAAGCCTTGGAAAGTAAATCTTCCGATGACGACAAAAAGCTTAGTGAAGGATTAGAAGGTCTAAGGAAAAGTATCGATGCTGGGCTATCCGAAAAAGCGAAGGATATCGGCGATTTAGGCGCGCAACAAAAAACTCTTGATGATAAAATTGAAAGACTTACAGGCGAACATAAAGCAGCTCTGGGCTCTGCAGTAAAAGACCTTCTGCAGCTTCAAACAGCGCTCGCTAGCCACAAAAAAGACTTAGTCGATTACAAAGGAACAGATACTACA
Organism: Waddliaceae bacterium; assembly: GCA_018694295.1. NCBI lineage: Bacteria > Pseudomonadati > Chlamydiota > Chlamydiia > Parachlamydiales > Waddliaceae > Waddliaceae bacterium. The sequence continues at coordinate 13,292 of JABHNK010000006.1, read as the reverse complement.
AAGTTTTCAGGAATCTCTGCGGAAATCAAATCTTTACAAGGCGCTCTTCGTCAATTTGAAGGTCTCTCTGGAAAAATAAATGGTCTTGAAAAAAGCCTCGCCGAAAAAACACGGTCGCTTGAAGAAAGTATTTCTGAAAAGACTAGCGGTATTGAATGTTTAGCTTCTGCTGGTCTTTCCGAAGAGCTTTCTACTCTACGAAAAGATCTTAAGGAAGCCCAAGAAGAATCGGGAAAGCTTACAACGAACTTTCATAGACAAATGAATATTATCTATGGAAAGCTCGATGAAATTATTAATCATATTAATACAGAAGCAACGTATCAACCTACTATTCACGACGTGTCTCAAGCATCGGGCAGCGTGTCTCATCCAATATCCACAACGCCTACTACTAGAGATCCTTCTCCTGAAGCATCTTATTACAGTGGTAGTGACAGTGACAGTGAGTGAGGATCTACACCCCTGTAAGTTGACAACCTGTGATTCTCACCATTCATTGGAGTCGGGGTCTAAGATATCACGAGTCCATCCACGGCGGAAGCGTCCTCTATCGCTGAAGGCATCGCTATCGTCGTCGTCATCATCCTTGTCTTTGTCGTTTGCCGGCGTTTCGAATGCTTCGTCTTCGATATCCGAAGAAGATTCATCGTGGTTGTTATTGCTGTTGCCGTTTCCGACGTGCATATCGTTCATGGGTGCCGTTTCGGCAAAAGACGACCTCTGGACATTACGCCTTGGTGCGACATGCTCTTCATCGTCATCGGTATCTTTAAGGGATTTAAGGCGTATTTTTTCATCTTTGACCCTAGCTTTTATTGCCTTGATCTCTTCCTTATGTTTTTCTATGTCGCCTTTGGGGACGAGCCCCAGTTTCATCCAATTTTCTAGGTCTTCGAGTTCTGCCTCGAGCTTTTTAAGTCTATCGCTTCGTAATCCCATATTTATTCCTTTGCTAACCTTATCTTATTTTTTGCTGAGAACCCGTTTACCACAATCTGCATTTTTTGTGAATCTTTTTATATCTTATCTAAGAAAAAAATCTTTTAAAATATTTCTTCCTCAAGGTACATATAATATGTATAATACATTATATATAGCAAAAGGTTGAAATTTTAGGGGTATTATGAGCGAAGGCACACCACAAAACATCGACACTGCCAACATCGAGCTTTTCGAGCAGCTGTATGTCGAATATCAGAAGAGTCCTAGTGATGTTCCTGTGTCGTGGCGGCATTTTTTTTCTAACATGGACAAGAATTCTGTTCCTCCTCGTCGTCATGCTTTTTCTTCTAATCATGACGCCTCGCCCGTTAAAAGCGCTGCTGTCCCTGTTGCCGCCGCTGGGCCTGTCTCTGCCGAAGACGGTGATACCATCAAGGGTCTGCGTGTTAAGGGCCTCATCGACGCATATCGTTCATATGGGTATCTTCTTGCCGATGTCAATCCTGTCGCCGCCGAGCCTGTCACCATCGACGATGCTCCCCAGCTACAGCTTAGCGCTCTAGGTTTTGTCGACGAAGACCTTGGTGAGACATTCCCTACGTGTGGCATCCTCGACGTCGCCAATGCTCCTCTTAGCGACATTATCGCTGCTTTGAAAGACACATATTGTTCTAATATCGGTGTCGAGTATATGGGCTTCAACAATCCTGATGTAGAGCAATGGATCCAGCAGCATCTCGAGCCAATACGTTCGAAGCCGCAGCTTACTATCGAAGACAAGCAGCTAATCCTCCACCATCTCAACAAATCCGAGCTTTTTGAGACGTTCCTTCATACGAAATATGTCGGCCAGAAAAGGTTTTCCATCGAGGGTGGTGAGACTCTTATTCCTTTGTTAGTTGCTATATTAGAATCCGGCACGTCGCTGGGGATGGAGACATTCATCATAGGGATGGCGCATCGTGGCAGGCTAAACGTCCTCGCCAACGTCCTTCAAAAATCGCATGCCGACTTATTTTCACAGTTCGAGGAAAGTTATGTCCCAGAGTTTTTCCAGGGAAGCGGCGACGTCAAATATCATAAAGGTTTCTTCTCCGACGTTACCACTTCCGGCGGCAACAAAGCCCGTATACGTCTTGTTGACAACTCCAGCCATCTCGAATCTGTAGACCCTGTCGTCCAGGGGTATGTACGTTCTCATCAGCAACGTGACGCCGACATTGAGCGTTCTCGTATAGTCCCTATCCTCATCCATGGTGACGCCTCATTTGCTGGGCAGGGCGTCGTTTATGAGACGATGCAGATGTGCAACCTTTTAGGTTATAGCACTGGTGGCACCATACATGTCATCATCGACAACAACATAGGGTTTACAACGTTGCCGAAGAATGGACGTTCTACGCGTTTTTCTTCTGATATAGCGCATACCTTCGGCGCTCCGGTCTTCCATGTCAACGCCGAGCATCCTGAAGAGTGTGTCTTTGCTACGATGCTCGCCGTGGAGTTTAGACAGCATTTCCATTGCGACGTTGTCATCAACATGCACTGTTATCGCAAGTGGGGTCACAATGAGGGCGACGAGCCGTCCTTTACTCAGCCAATAGAATATCAGCTTATCAAGAAGAAAAAGCCTATCCGCGAATTATATCGTGATGAGCTTATCGCTACTGGCGTCATAGAGAAATATATGGCAGAGCGTCTCGAGAAAGAGTTCAAAGAATCGTTACAAAAGTCTCTTAAAGGCAGCAAGGCTTCGTTCCTCGAAAGCGAGGGCAGCGCTACGCCGTCGTGGAAGCCGCCCAGCCGCGAAGAGCTCCTCGACACTGAGAGAAGGCTCTTTGAGCCTGCGAAGACTGGTGTCGACGGCAAAACCATCGTCACCCTCGCCAAAGCTTTTTGTACCGTCCCTGAAGGTTTGACGATCCACAAGAAGCTTATAAATCTCATTACTTCCAGGCTTGAGATGGTCCAAGAAGGCTCCGACGTCAAGAGCATCGACTGGGGAATGGGCGAGCATCTTGCTATGGCGTCGCTCCTCAATGAAGGGCACCACATTAGGCTTTCTGGTCAGGACTCACGACGCGGAACTTTCAGCCACAGGCATTCTTCATGGACCGACCAAGTAAAAAACCTACGATACTTCCCTTTAAGGCATCTTAGGAAGGGACAGGGCGTTTTTGAAGTATTCAATTCTCCCCTTTCGGAGTTCGGCGTCCTTGGCTTCGAATATGGGTATAGTGCTGCGAATCTCGATGCTTTAGTCATCTGGGAGGCACAGTTCGGAGATTTCAGCAACGGCGCACAGATAGTCATCGACCAGTTTATCGCTACTAGCGAGCAGAAGTGGGGCGTACGCTCCAACCTTGTGATGTTCCTTCCTCACGGCTATGAGGGTCAGGGTCCTGAGCATTCTTCTGCGAGGATAGAGCGTTTCCTTCAGCTTTCCGGCGACCTAAACATCCAGGTCACAAACCCTACGACTCCAGCGCAGCTATTCCATCTCCTACGCCGACAAGCGCTGCGAACCATCAAGAAACCTCTTATTGTCTTCACTCCGAAAGGTCTTCTTAGATATCCCGGATGTGTTAGCAGCCTCGACGACCTAGCGACAGGAACTTTCGAAGAGGTCCTTCCTGACCCCGAGCCTCCTAGCAATGCTTCTAAGGTGATACTATGCAGTGGCAGGATATACTACGACCTCATCGCCGAGCGTAAGAATTTCAACAACAAAACCACGGCGATATTACGCCTTGAGCAGCTGTACCCTCTTAATATCGATAAGATCAAGTCTGCAATAGGCGCCTATGGTGGATGCAAAAAAATCTTGTGGGTCCAGGACGAGCCTAGCAACATGGGTGCGTGGGACTTCATGCGTCCACAGCTCAATGATATCATCCCCGAAGGCACTACGCTGTCGTATGTCGGCAGGGAGCGCAGCGCTTCGCCAGCGGCGGGGTCTTATGCCCTCCACAAAAAACAGGGTGCAGAAATTATGCGTGCTATATTCGGCGATATTGATGAAGAGATAATCACCGTATCCCGAAGCCACAACGTACGAGGATAAAAACTAAGGAACAACGAAATTATGAAGTCCGAAATAAAAGTCCCGCATATGGGAGAATCCATCACAGAAGCTACGGTGAGCACCATCTTAAAAGAGTCTGGAGCTTTCGTCGCAGAGGATGAAGAGATTTTAGAATTCGAGACCGACAAGGTCAACCAGGTTCTATATGCTCCCCATGCTGGAAAGCTATCCCTTAGTGTCAACGTCGACGACACCGTCACAATAGGACAGGTCATCGGTCATGTCGATAGCGCCCACGCCGAAGCTCCCGCCATAGTTAACGATACACAACAAAAACAAGAGGTTATAATGGTAGAAAAACCATCAGAAGAAGAAAACAAAACCTTAGAAGACACAAAACAGCAAGGTTCTCGTATCGACAAAGGCAGGTTCCTCGACGATCTTCTATCTCCCAACGACGAAGAAGAGCAGAAGCCTGTTGCGCAGGAGTCTGAAGAGCAAAAAAAACAAGAAGAGCCTAAGGCTGCCGAAGCCCCACAGAAAAATATGGTGCCTCCTGCTCCTAGGAAGGCCGTAAAGCGCAACGCTGGGGAACGCAAAGAATCGCGGGAGAAGATGTCGAAGATACGCCGTGTCATCGCTTCGCGTCTTGTCGAGGCGCAGCACGAGGCTGCTATGCTTACGACGTTCAACGAAGTCGATATGACACAGATCATGACGCTTAGAAGCGCCTTCCAGGAGGCCTTCAAAGCTAAGCATGGCACGAAGCTAGGGTTTATGTCTTTCTTCGTAAGGGCTGCTGTCTCGGCGCTAGAAACGTTTCCTATGATAAACTCTTATATCGACGGTGAAGACATAGTAACGAGAGAATACTACGACATTGGCATCGCAATAGGAACTAGTCGCGGGCTCTTTGTCCCTGTTTTACGCAACTGCGATGATATGTCGTTCGCCGACATCGAGAACGGCATCATCGACTATGCCGTCAAGTCCGAGAATGGCGCCATCGACGTTTCAGACCTTCAGGGTGGAGGTTTCACCATCACCAATGGTGGTGTCTATGGGTCTCTGATGTCGACGCCTATCCTCAATCCTCCACAGTGTGCTATATTGGGGATGCATACTATACAGAAGCGCCCTGTCGTCATCGACGGTGCCATCGTCGCCAGGGATATGATGTACCTTGCCCTCACCTACGACCATCGTATCGTCGACGGTAAAGAGGCCGTAACATTTTTGACGCACATCAAGGAGATCCTTGAAAACCCTGCATCTTTAGCTTTAGAACTATAACATTAGGAGACCATGTGTCATGAAAAGTAACTACGATGTCGCTGTAATCGGCGGAGGCCCTGGAGGATATGTTGCTGCTATACGCTGTGCACGGCTAGGCCTCAGCACTGTCTGTATCGAACAACGTGAAACCCTTGGAGGCACATGCCTCAACGTAGGGTGTATCCCTACGAAGACGTTATTAAGCAGTACTGGATATTACGACAAAATTTCCCGCGATGGCAAGGCTATGGGTATCGAAGCTTCGGGTCTCACTGCCAATCTAAAAACTATGATGTCACACAAAGACAAGGTCGTTGCTGGTCTTACTGAAGGCGTTGCCGGAATTCTTAAGCGTCACAATGTCGACGTGATAACGGGTAAAGGTTATATAGCGTCGCAATTCGCAATAAAGATCGCCGACAGCGACCAGCAGATTGATATCGACAACATCATCGTCGCTACGGGTTCTGAACCTGCAGAGCTTCCATTCCTTCCTTTCGACGGTAAATACGTCATATCTTCTACTGAAGCTTTGAGCCTTCAAGAGATACCTAAAAGTCTTATCATCGTCGGTGCCGGCGCCGTAGGCCTTGAGATGGCATCGATATACAACAGGCTTGGCAGTGAAGTCACCGTCGTTGAAGTCCTCGACACTATAGGGTCTGGATGCGACTCCGCCATCGCAAAGATGCTACAACAGTCTCTTGTACAGCAAGGCATCTCTTTTTCTATGGCGACAGAAGTCACCAGAGGAAAGGTCGGCGAAGGGCACGTCTCGCTAATAACGACTAAAGACAAACAAAGCACTCTCCTTTCTGGCGACGTCGTCATCGTCGCTGTTGGAAGAACTCCCAACACCAAAAACCTCGGGCTCGAAAATATCGGTATACAGCCTACCGATCGAGGATTCCTTACCGTAGATGAGAACTTCAGGACGTCAACGAGTAATATCTACGCCATCGGCGATGTCATCGAAGGTCCTATGCTCGCCCATAAAGCTTCGGAAGAAGGTGTTGCTACTGCCGAGATAATCGCTGGAGGAAAAGCCTCCGTCAACTACCTAGCCATCCCCAACATAATATATACTACCCCCGAAGTCGCTAGCATAGGCCTCAACGAAGAAGAGGCAATAAAAGCAGGGCTAGAAATAACAATAGGGACGTTCCCCTTCAAGGCCAATGCCAGAGCGCGATGCTCAGGAGAAACTGAAGGCATAGTGAAAGTCATTGGAGAAAAGAACTCCGACAGGCTTATAGGGATGCATATCTTCGGGCCCCATGCCTCAGAACTCATCGGCGAAGGCATCATGGCAATAAAACGTAAGGCGACAATAAAAGACATCGGCGACGCCGTTCACGGACACCCCACGCTGTCAGAAGCAATAAAAGAGGCAGCCTTAGCCGCCCATGAGAAAGCGATTCATATGTAATGCAGCACAGCTGCATTACATATCATTGAACAATGAGCATTGAACATTGAACATTGAACATTGAACATTGAACATTTTTTCAAACTCACTTATCAATGATCAATGATAACTGTTCAATGTCCAATGATTACCGCTCCGCCGAGGCAAAGCTCGCCGTCGTAGAAAACGACTGACTGTCCTGGCGTTACGGCTTTTTGTGTGGCGTCGAATTCCACCTCTACCTCATGGTCTGATAATATTGTGATGGTGCATGGTGCATCGGCTTGTCGGTATCGGATTTTAGCGGTGCATTTATATGGAATAGTTTTTGGTTTATCCCCTACCCACGATATTTCTTTAGCAGTAAGTTTGCTGCTATATAATGCAGGGTGATCTTCTCCTTGTTCGACGTATACGACATTCTTCTCTGGATCTTTTTCTACTACGAACCAAGGTTCTCCTGGTCCACCGATGCCGAGGCCTTTACGTTGTCCTATTGTGTAATATGCTATACCGTCGTGATTTCCTACGATTGTGCCGTCGAGTTTTTGGAATTCCCCTTTCGAGAATCCTAGATATTTCCCTACGAATTCTTTGAAGTTGCGTTTCCCTATGAAGCATATCCCCATGCTATCTTTCTTTTTTGCTGTCGCCAGGTCATGTTTTTCGGCGATACGTCGCACTTCATCTTTTTTTAGCTCTCCTATGGGGAACAGCACCTTTTCTAATATCGCGCTTTTTATTGTGTATAGGAAATAGCTTTGGTCTTTGTTGTTATCGACACCTCTGGCGAGCATATTTTTGCCATCGACGATGATGTTACGGCAGTAGTGTCCTGTAGCGAGGTAATCGGCGCCGAGTTCCATTGCTTTTTCTAGGAAGACCTTAAATTTTATCTCTCTGTTGCATAGGACATCGGGGTTTGGTGTTATCCCCTTCTTACAGTCTTCTAGGAACGATTCGAAGACGTTATCCCAATATTCTTTCGTGAAGTTTACGGTATAGAAAGGTATATCTATCTGCTCGCATATTGCTACGACATCGTCGTGGTCTTCAGCGGCGGGACATTCTTCGTCGGCGGTATCGTCCCAGTTTTTCATAAACATGCCGATGACGTTATATCCTTGCTCTTTGAGGATAAGCGCCGCCACCGAGGAGTCGACTCCCCCCGACATCCCAACTACTACTGTTTTTTTCTTTTTTTTATCCACAGGTATTACTCACCATTGTTTTTTTTACCACAGAGAGCGCTCAATGCTCAATGAGTTCGGAACAGAATTCCGAAGCTAAAACCCCAATTTTGCCACAGAGGACACAGAGGAACCACAGAGGCCTCACAGAGAAAAAAAGAATATGGCTGGGGGAACCTCCCCCAGACCCCCGTTTTTGAACGGTAAACGGTGAACTTTTTAAAATCCTCGGGGTTCTAGGGGTGAAACCCCTAGCCCTTCCGCCGCCTTCTCTGTGTATCCTCTGTGATCCCTCTGTGTCCTCTGTGGCAAAAATCCTATTCCGAAATCCGAACTATTCGGCGTAGCCGCATCTCAATGCTCGCCTAGCTTTCCTGACTTCCAGTGTTTGCGGCATAGGCTTACATACGATTCGTTACCACCAATCTGTATCTGTTCTCCGTGTTTTACTACGTTGCCATCGACGACTCGTGCATTCATTATAGCTTTACTGCCACACCAGCATATCGTCTTGACTTCTTCGATGACGTTAGCAAACTCCATAAGCTTTTTGCTGCCTTCGAAGAGGTTTCCCATGAAGTCTGTCCTGAGTCCGTAACATATCACGGGGATATCGATATCATCGACGACCTCGCTAAGCTGTAGGATATGGTCGGCGGTGAGGAACTGCGACTCATCGACGATGATACAGTCTATTGTTTCACCTTCTTTGAGCATGGAGGATATCATATCTTTTACATTATCGTTGTTTTGTATTACGAAAGCATTGGCTTCGAGTCCCATCCGCGACTTCACGGCAGCGACACCATCGCGTGTGTCTGTGGCGGGCTTGAACAGCACAGCATTCTGTCCCTTCTCACTGTAGTTGTATTGTACCATCAGAGCGTTAGCGGTCTTGCTGCTACCCATGGCGCCGTGGCGGAAAAATAATTTCGACATCGTAATATCTCCTTGTAGTTTGTTATTCTCTTAATAGTCGCTTTTCTCAAAGTCTAGTCTATTTCAGTCCTTTTTCAACAACCTGAAGTTCTTGAGTAGCATGTTTTCTTACGCCACGTTGCCTTAACGATCCCAAACAAGATACCAATGGTCTTCTTATGTATCTTTCAAATATTCTTAATACAGTCTTTTGAATCGATCTATCTGTTTCAGGAACATCTGGAACAAAAGCAGGAACAGCGGGATCAGGTTTTTCAACAACCTGAAGTTCTTGAGCGTCTGCTTCTATTGCTGCTGCATTACGTGACGCAAGCTCTTCAATATATCCCACTTCTCCAAGAGCATCCATAATCATTTCCTCGAGCTTTTCGATCTTTTATAAATCATATGTAAAAAAAAGCCAAGACAAACAGGTGGAATTCTGCTGTCTTGGCGCCTTCTATAAAGAAGTATTTCGTTGTGGTTACCAGCTTGCCTTCTGCACTCCTGGTATCATCCCTCGTGAAGCAAGTTCGCGGAAACATATTCGCGAGATCTTGAACTTGTTGAGGTTACCGCGGGCGCGTCCAGTCATCTGGCAGCGGTTGCGTAGGCGAACTGTCGATCCATTAGGCGACATCTTATTAAGAGTCACCTGCGCATCATAGCGTTCTTCAGGAGTGGTATCTAGATTTTTGATAAGAGCTTTAAGCCCCTGTCGCTTCTCCCATTTGAGCTGCACAAGGCGCTCACGTCTTTTTTGTTTTGCTATCGAAGATTTCTTAGCCATAGTGTCTTTATTTTCCCTTAATTTGCTCGCGTTGGTCGCGTTACTCGCGTTACTCGTGCAGGACCCTTTTGTCGCTGCTTGCGACGTGGGTCTTTTTTGTTGATGATATATACACGGCCTTTGCGCCGTACAACCTTATCCCCTTTAGATGGGTCGGCTTTTACTGATGCTCGTACTTTCATTGTTCTTTTCCGTCCTCAGAAATGTAAAAAGTTAATGTATAGTGATAACATGTAGAGCAATTTATTTTCAACGTTTTTCTCTGTAGAGAGAAGATATTTTATTTTCTTGAGAAATATTCATGATATCGGTTATAGTTTCGTATTGTTTTTATATATATCATTTTAAAGGAATACCACAATGAAACGAACATATCAACCAAGCAACCTTCGTCGCAAAGCAAAACACGGCTTCCGTGCACGCATGAAAACCGCCAGCGGCAGAAAGATTATCAACAGCCGTCGCAGAGAAGGCCGCAAGACATTAAGCGCCTAACCTAGGCCGCAATCATGAGTTTAAGGTTCTTTTTCTCTCGTCTGTTACGTGTAGTGTCTCGCGGAGAATATCGTATGATATCACGCAAGGGTGACAGGCGCGTCGGCGTATATTGTATCGCTGACGTCTATATCGACGAGAGCTCTTCTTCACTACCACGCCTTGGGCTTACCGTCTCCCGCCGCTATGGCAAAGCCCATCAACGCAACAGGCTCAAACGTCTTGTCCGTGAGGCGTTCCGTCTTATGCAGCACGAGCTTCCCAAAGGCCTCGTCGTCAATGTCCGCCCACGCTCCAAAGCTCACAATGCCTCAGCCTCCGACATCGCCAGTGATCTGAAGTCAATAATCACTGATCAGTAAAAAAGCTCCAAACTCCGATTTTTTACCACGGAGCCACGGAGGACACGGAGAACAAAAGTTTAAAAAAAAGTGAAGAACAGCACTAGCTAGGGGTGTCACCCCTAGAACCCCGAAAATTTTAAAAAGATCGCCATTCAACCGTTCAGAAATGGGGGCCTGGGGGAATCCCCCAGCCAGTTCTTTTTCTCTGTGTCCTCCGTGGCTCCGTGGTAGAAAAATCCTACTCCGAACTCCGAACTCACTGCTCAAGCAGTGTAAGTTCTTTGATTTTGGTGTTTGGTGAGCTTTTTTCCATGAAATCTATCGCTTCGGCGATACGGTCTTTCATATCTTCGGGTGCTGTTTCGTAGCATGTCTGTGCATATTTCAGAGCTTGTTCTATCATATTATTGTCGTGGAAGACCTGTGCTATCGTCATTGTCACGCGCCATGCTGTCTCTCGATCTTCTGCGCCGAAGGTATCGAGGTATGTTATCAATGGTTTTAGTGCTTTATCGATATCCCCTGCTGTGGCGCCGGCAATGCGCGCCTGGAAGTCTATTACGGCGAGGTTATATTGTACGTTGTTTTCGTTGTTGGGGTTGTCTTCGGCGAGGATATTCCGTAATGCTCTTACATCGATATCGTCGATATTGCCATTCTGTACGTTGCTACGGTATTTCTCTAGCAAGAAGAAAGCGTTGTCGATACGTCTTATGCCTTCGGCGATGAACATATCGGCATATTCTTCGGCGCCGAAAGCTTTAGCTTCTTTGAAAAGGTCTTCTAGTTGCTTCGTCGTTAGTCGGGTGTTTTTCATATCTTTGACGGCATTGGCCAGCGTAGAGTATTCTTCCCAGTTTCTTAATAGAGCATCAGCATATTCCTTGCCGCCACCGGGGCGGTATCCCATGACAACGACTTTACGTTCTTCGCTATCGACGACGACGACGGTAGGGAATGATGAGACGTTGAATTTTTCCCTTACAGCTTTGTTATTAGCAAGGTCTTCGCGGGCGATGCTTTTATCTTTGGGGAAGTCTATCTTAGCGAAGATGAAGGCGTCGCTAGTGTCTTCGACAAATTCCGTGGTTTTAAAGACTTCTTCTTCGAGCTTCTCGCACCACTCGCTCCAGTCGGCGCCGTTGAAGAAGATAAAGAGAGGCTTATCGTCGTTACGTGCTATGTCGAGAGCTTCGTCATAGTCGGCAATCCATGCTATTTTCCCATCTTCAGCATAGGCGCCATATGCTATAAGGCATAACACCGCTGACATCATAGTTATAATCTTCTTCATTGCGACTCTCCTATAGTTTGTAACAAAACTCTTCGATGAGGTATAATACGTTATATTACCATCAAATCTTTTGTATATGATACCATCTTTTCCGCCAACCATTATCCTTCGTCATCGCAAGGAAAACCTAAAAAAATGCTCTCTTCGAGGCCTCGAGGAGCGTGATGACATGCTTTTCTTCAGGTATCCCATTCCCGACTTCGGCGATATCGACTTCAATAAATACGTACTTCTGTCTCTTGACGGCGAAGAGCTCTCTGAAAAAGATGGTGACAAAGGCGTCGTCCTCATCGACGGCACATGGCGCTATGCACAGAAAATGGTAGAGAACACCACAGAATTTCGCGATATCCCACGGCGCCGCCTTCCCGAAGGCTACACCACGGCATACCCGCGATGCCAGACGGAATGCCCCGACCCCGAAGCAGGCCTCGCCTCAGTAGAAGCGCTATACGTCGCATATAGCATCCTAGGACGCGACACCACGGGAATATTGGACAACTACCATTGGAAAAAGGCTTTTTTGAAAAAGAATGCTGCTTTATTACTGGGCTCCGGCCTCGCGTAAGAGGTCGGCGATTTCTGTATAGCCACTCTTTAAAGCAATTTTTAGCGGTGTAGTGCCCAAGAAAGATCTTTTTCCAACATCAGCACCATTCCTTATCAACTTTTCCACAACACCCTTATGACCTTGACGAACCGCTAACATAAGGGGCGTGCGACCTTTGTGATCACGCTTGTCAACTGATGCGCCCTTTTCGATTAAATATTTTACAACACCTTCATGACCATTCTCTGCTGCTACCCAAAGAGGGGTGCGACCTTTGTGATCACGCTTGTCAACTGATGCGCCCTTGTCGATTAAAGATTCTACAGCACCTTTATGGCCAGCACGAGCCGCTAGCCCAAGAAAAGTCTGGCCGTATTTATCAGGCTTGTCAATCGACCCTTTTTTTGTGATTAAAGCATTCGCTAAAATTTCCATAATCTTCTCAGAACCGTTGTTTACCGCCAACAAAAAAGGATTGTCATCGCGTCTACTGCACCTGTCGGGCGAAGCTCCCCCTCCGACCAAGGCTTCCACAACTTCTACACGACCATCCTCTGCTGCTATCCAAAGAGGGGTGCGACCGCTGTTGTTGGGCTTGTCAACCTTGGCACCCTTGGCAATTAACGCTTTCACAACTTCTGCGCGACCATTCTGGGCTGCTACAAAAAGAGGGGTGAAGCCGTCTTTATCAGGCTCATCAACCTTGGCATCCTTGCCAATTAACGCTTCCACAACTTCTAAATAACCATTCTGTGCTGCTACCCAAAGAGGGGTGACGCCGTCTTTATCAGGCTCATCAACCTTGGCATCCTTGCCAATTAACGCTTCCACAACTTCTAAATGACCATTCTGTGCTGCTATCCAAAGAGGGGTGAAGCCGTCTTTATCAGGCTCATCAACCTTGGCATCCTTGCCAATTAACGCTTCCACAACTTCTAAATGACCATTCTGTGCTGCTACCCAAAGAGGGGTGACGCCGTCTTTATCAGGCTCATCAACCTTGGCATCCTTGCCAATTAACGCTTCCACAACTTCTAAATGACCATTCTGTGCTGCTA
>JABHNK010000005.1 GCA_018694295.1 Waddliaceae bacterium | reverse complement strand
TTTGTGGCGGCGTACGGGCTATCTTCGAGGAGTTTTTTGTACATATCGGTGAAGGTGCGATCTCGTGAGAATTCTGCGCCGAAGGCTATCGTCGCCTTAGTACGTCCGCGGAGCTTGAAGAAGCGCTTAAGAACTTTTACGAACTGTTGCGAGCGGTTCTTTTGTTTCACCCATACTGGTATTACGGGACATTCGATCTCGTTGAGAAGCTGCTGTACAGGGTTGTAGCGTTCGGCGGTTTTGGTGTCTTCTTCGTCGTGGTCTTCGTGGATGTAGATACATATTGAGAAGTCCCTGTTGAAACCACGCCGTATGTCTTTGAGGAGCGTCGTCATATAGAAAGGCCCGGAGCTGTCTGTTACAGGTATTATCTTCATAAGCCTATAAATAGGGGCAAGCCAGCGAAAGCGGTCTCTTTTACATTTTATTATGAAGCGCATACCACGGCGTTGTGTCGCCATAAGAAGGAAGGCGTTGACCCACGAAGAGTGTCGGCATAGAAGAAGTACTGGACCTGTTGACGGCACGCGGTTGGCGCCGGTGGCACGCACCTTGAAGAGTATCTTCGACATGACGAGAGTCATGAATCGCACGAAATAGTCGAGAATGAGCATCGTTAGTGTTATCGTTATAACAAAGGTTATCATTCCCATGGCAATGAAGCCCTGGTTTGCTGTAAAGCCAAGCTTCTTAGTGAAAATCAAGACCACCGATGCGGCTAGGACACCAATAAAGCTTAGGAAGCTCTTCGTCGCTATCGTCTGTCCGCGGTATTCGTTGGGGCTGGCGATCTGTATGAAAGCGTCTAAAGGTACTATAAAGAACCCTCCTGATATCCCTAGCAACGTTATCGTTGGAACGACTACAGCAAGGGACGAGCTGAACGTTGTCAGCACGACACAGCAGATAACGATGCCGAGACCTCCTAGAGGGACGAGGCCGAGCTCCACTCTTTTTCCGGAGAATTTCCCCGCGAAGAGAGATCCTGTGCCGATGCCGAGAGCTATAAAGAGAAAAAGATATCCGCCCTGGATGTCAGAAAGTCCTAGGGATTCTATGGCAAAAGGTATGATGTTGAGCTTTAGGAAGGCGCCGACGAAGAGAAAAAACGCCGACCCTAAGATGGCGGTAAGAAGGTGGTTATAATTTCTCGAACGGTTTAGCGTCTTATACACTTCATAGATGAAGAGCGGGTTGAACTTGGTGCGCGACCCTGATGGAGGTGTGTCTTTGATTTTAAGGCTCGACCACACCCCGACGAGGGCAATAAGAGAGCATGCCGATGCAGATAGAATAAAGTTCCTGTTGGTGATATCGGTGAGAAACGCCGCGAAGAAGGTTCCTAATATTATTGCGCCGAAGGAGAATAGCGAAATGTATCCATTGGCTTTGGCGATACGCTCTTTCTTGACGATCTCAGGGATTATTCCATATTTCGAAGGGCCGAAGATAGCACTCTGCGTCGCCATCAAGAATAAGACTATGTATGAGAAAACCTCTGTGCGCAAAGCGAAGGCGACGATGCCAAGGAGCATGACGGCGAGCTCGAAGAACTTCGCAAAGACGATGATATTTTTCTTGCTGACACGGTCGGCGAGGACTCCCGACGCCTGCAGGAAAAGGAGAAACGGTATGGTAAAAACAGCACTAGCTGTTGCCAAGATGACGGCGCTGTTCTCGGCGCCGAGGATATCGATAAGGAGGAAGGCGAGAAGAAGCTGGAAGATGTTGTCGTTTAGGGCGCCAAGGAACTGTGTAATGTTAAGATATCCGAACGATGATAGGCGTCGTGGCTTCTTTCTTTTCATGGTGTAAACCTACTGTAATCATAAAAAATGTTAAGTATACACTATACAATGATCAGGGATCAATGATCAATTTTCAATAAAAGTAAGTATTGATGGCCGCTATACCTATACGCTATCACCTTCGATATGGGTCTTCGTTGATGAGAGAATGATATATCTCGAGAGAGGTCTTTTTGCGGGAGATCTCTTTGCCAAAGGTTATCATGGCGCGGGTGCGCCCGCGGAAACGGAAGAAACGTTTAAAAGCACAAGAAAAACGCTGAGAGCGGTTCTTCTGTGTCGTCCATACAGGGACGACTGGGCACGACGGCTCGTTTAAAATTTGTTGTATTGGGTTGTGGCGGAACGGCTGCTCTTCGTCTTCGTTGTCGTTGATATATATACATACCGAGAAATCACGGCGGAAGCCTCGGTGTATGTCTTTTAGAAGCTGTGCGGTGTGAAATGGTCCGTCGTTGTTCGTTATAGGTATTATTTTCATTATCCTATACAAAGGGGCGAGCCAGCGGTAGTCGTTCTTACATTTTATGATGAAACGCATCCCCCGACGTTGTGTTGCGAGGAGGAGCATGGCATTGACCCACGAAGAGTGTCGGCATATTAATAGTACTGGACCCGACGCTGGGACGTTTTTCTTTCCATTGAGGCGTACACGAAAGAGTATATTCGAGACTACGAGCGAGAGAAAACGTACGAAATAGTCTAGGATTGTTATTGTTATGATCAGCGTTACAAAGAGGGTTATCAGCCCCATACCGATGAATCCCTGGTTTGGCGTTAGGGCGAACTTTTCGCTGAAGAGCATCAGTAGCATCGAGGCGCATAATACCCCGATGAACGACATGAAATTCATAGTTGCTAACGTCTGCCCACGGTACTCTTTGGGGCTAGTTATTTGTATAAAGGAATCGACAGGGACGATGAAGAACCCGCCGAAGACTCCAAGAAGTGTTATCGATCCTGCAACGACGTTGAGGTGTGTCGGGAATATTGTTAAGACGATACAGCAGCCCACAATTCCTAGGCCTCCGATAGGGACAAGACCTAGCTCAACCTGTTTTCCCGAGATGATTCCCGCAAGGAACGATCCTGTTCCTATTCCTATAGCCACGAGGAGGAAGAGATATCCACCTTGTACATCGGTGAGACCAAGGGAGCTCATGGCGAAAGGTATGATGTTTAGCTGCATGAAGGCCCCTACGAAGAAGAAGAACGCCGAAGCCAATACAGCGGTAAGTAGGTGGTTGTATTTTAGTGATCTTGCCAGCGTTTTATATATTTCGTATAGGAAGAACGGGTTGAATTTTTTGTGAGACCCCGAAGGAGGTGTTTTCTCGATCTTCAGACTCGCAAAGATTCCAAGGAGGGAGATGAACGAGCAAAACAAGGCGGTCAGAACGAAGTTTCTTTCGGTGATGTCGGTGAGGAACGCCGCGAGGAATGTTCCAAACACTATAGCTGTGAAGGAGAATAGCGACAGTAGTCCATTGGCCTTTGCTATCCGATCTTTTTTTACGAGCTCAGGGATGATGCCATATTTCGAAGGTCCGAAGATGGCGCTCTGTGTTGCCATAAGGAACAATATTACATACGAGAAGGTTTCGGTGCGCAAAGCGAAAGCCAGAACACCGAGAAGCATAACGAAAAGTTCGAGGAATTTCGTGAAAACGACGATGTTTCTCTTACTGATACGGTCGGCGAGGACGCCAGACGCTTGCGAGAAGAGAAGGAACGGGATAACGAATACTGCCCCTGCTGTCGCCAAGATTACTGGGCTGTTTTCAGCGCCTTTTATGTCGATGAGCAAAAACACAAGAAGCAATTTGAAGATGTTGTCATTCATAGCACCAAGAAACTGGGCGATGTTGAGGAAGGCGAAAGAGGTGTAATTTTTCCGTGCTTTGCGTCGTAATATCATAGTAAAAAATGTAGTATGTTAAACATATTCATAAAGGATAGCGGATTTTTCATTAAAAAAAGAGCTTTTTTTGGTATATTGCTTCTAATGAACGTTAATACAACACTTTTTTTTAGCAACAGGGTAGAGGCGCTATATGAGAACATGCGCGATAGCATGTTTTCAAAAGAAGGCACCACGCCTTTCGCCCGACGACTTCTTGTCGTTCCAAGCCGAGCAATAAAGTCGTGGCTTATGCTTCGCCTTGCCGATGATATCGGCATCGCTGCAGGGATAGAATATGCCTTCCTCTCCGATGGTATCGACACCATAAAAAAACGATGCTTCGCTGGAGATAATGAAAAGATATCGAAGATTTCGTCTTCTCTTGAGATAGCGCTACGTCTAGAAACAGAGATTAAAGACGTTATAAAGTCTTATGATGATATGACACAAGAAGACCGAGCTCTGTGGGCGCCGCTTCTCGACTATATCGGTGACGTCCACGAAAAAACCTCGAAGGTTGAGAATAGAGTTATAGAGATATCAAACCACCTCTCCCTTCTTTTTGAGAAATATGGATTGTATGCGGGAACCATGGTCGAAGAGTGGGAAAAAGGGGAATATCACGACTGGCAGCAGGCGCTGTGGCGTCGGATATTTTCTGGCGACGATGCTTGGAGCTATCCATATCGCGAAGATAAGAAATATGAAGACTCTGAAGTTTCTTCTGGGGATATGCAAGTACATCTTTTTGGCTTCAGCTTCATCCCTTCGGTGTATAAAAGGTTCTTTGACAGCCTTGGCGACGACCTTCCTGTATATCATTATGCTTTGTCGCCGTGCTGCTTCTTCTGGGGAGACACTAGGAGCGACAGAGAATCACGAGGGATACGTCGATATTGGAAAAAACGCGACGTCTCTGAAGGACAGACCGAAGAACTCGAAGAGTACCTTCGCGATACAAATCCGCTCCTTGCGAACTTCGGTAAGCTTGGCAGGGAGTTCTTCGCTGTAGCGGGAGAAGGGGATAACGTCGTCGAAGAATATCGTCTGCCTCGTGATGTCATGAAATATGAGCAGTACAGCGATATCGTCCACCCCGATATCTATGAAGAAGACCCTCCAGAGGTTACGATGCTTAAGGCTTTACAGGCAGATATGCTGCTGATGCGCAACAGTAAAGATAAAGATCCTATTAAATTCGACGCGTATGACAAGACGGTACAGGTTCATAAGGCTTCGTCGCGGATGCGGGAAGTTCAGGTTCTGTATAACAACATCCTCGACATCATAGGAACGCGAGAAGATGACGATATCTTTCCTTCGGACGTCATCGTTATGGCGCCGGATATCGGTGACTACATACCATATATCGATGCAGTGTTCGGTAGCGAAGATTCTTTGTTGCCATTCAACGTCTCCGACGCAAAAAGTGGAGGACAAAGATGCTTGATAGAGGCATTTTCATCACTGCTGAGGCTCGCAACAGGGCGCTGGGAGTCTTCGGCGATAGTGCAGCTTTTTGACTTCCCTTCTTTTCGTATGAAACACAATATCTCCGGACGTGACATCGAGACTTTGAGGCAGTGGATCGATACGATGAACATACGGTGGGGTAAAGACGGAAAACATCGACAAGAGGTCATCGCAAGAGAACATCGCAAAAAAACGATGACAGAAGAGGGCGACACCGCCACATGGGAAGAAGGGTTGGGCCGTCTCATGGAAAAGCTCGCCATGGTGGAGGTTCATGATGGCATTCCCGTTATCGATGTAGAGCTTTCCGACGCGCCATTTATCGGTAAGATGTCGTCACTGATATCTTCGTTTGAGGACAACCTAAAGCCTCTGGCCGACGGCACGACGATGACAATAAAGGACTGGGCGGAGTATCTACGATGTCTTGCTGAAGAATATCTTACTATCGATAGCACAGACAAAAAAGCCGTCGCCGATGGGGAGCGTCTTTTCAGCGCTTTCGGCGCTATAGAAAAAGCAGGAAAAGCCGTCGCAGAAGAACTCTTTACCTTTAGCACTGTCTTAAAACACCTCGACATCATCCTTTCAAAGCAAGATGTTGACGTCCGTGATAAAAGCTGTAGCGCCGTGACTTTCTGCTCGATGTTTCCCATGCGCGCCGTTCCTTCCAAAGTTATATGCTTGATAGGTATGGACGAAGAGTCGTATCCACGTCGTGACGACAGAAACTCTCTCGACAATATGGCGTCGTATGAAGACGCTGACTATATGCCTACGAGGGCGGATTTCGACAGATATCTTTTCCTCGAAAACATCCTCTCTGCACGCGATGTGTTATATATGAGTTATTATGGCGACGACGAAGATGGAAAAGGCTCGCCGTCAATACTCGTATCGGAGGTCGTCGACTTTCTCGACAAAGCATATAACATTGCCGACAATGTATTCTCAGAGACTTTTTTGATAAAACATCCACTACAGCAGTATCACAGAAGCTATTTCGATAAAAACAACACCCTAGCAAAAAACTATTCTTTTAAAGACTATAATGTCTGCGAAGCAAAGAATGATCCTGAAAAAGACGGCCCTCACCATTTCGTGAGGGAGATTTTCTGCGAAGATGAAAAGATAAAATCTCAAGGGGAGAACACTACGGGGGCTCATACAATATCGATAGACGACCTCTTGGGTATTGCAAAAAACCCCGTTAGGGCTTATTTCAATAAGACCCTGGGGATATACTTAGAAGACGATGAGAGGTCGTGTGACAGCGAGTTTGAAGTGTCGCATTTAGGAAAATACATCATAAAAAAAGACATGGTGTTAGAAGGGGCAGGTAAAGGCTTTGGCACTGCGAAGCTGCCTCTGGGGGCTTTCAGAGACGTTGCGACACAGGAATTAGAAGACGACATAATAACGATGAGAAAAAATATGGAGGCCTTCGACGCAGACGCTGTGATGTCGGTAGAGCTCGACGCCAGATGTCATAAAGCCGTCCGCGAAGACCGCGATCGCTGGAGGGTCCCTGCAATAAAAATTGATATTGAAGGAACAGCGATAAGCATTGTAGGCACAATAAAAGACGTCACAAGCAGAGGAGTCCTTTATTATGGCAAAAGCAACAAGGAAAACATAATAAAAATATGGCCGGCATTATTGGCGATGCAATATATTTCAAAGAACTATAGCATCCCCGTCGGCAGCGACGCTCTTTTCCTGTATACAGGGGATGCCAAAGCCTTACATGTCGAAGACCCAGAAATTACAATGAAAGAATACATACGATATTATTGGCGTTGTATGGAATGCTGCTGTCCTCTCATTCCTCAATGGGTTCCCGACGCCGCTACTGGCGACGCCAAAGCGCTACAGAAAAAAATCCAAGGATTTTTGGTCTCTTATGGCAAAACATACCGCGACAAATATATTACAAAAATTCTCTGTAAAGAAGACCTTCCCGATGCCGAAAAAATAGTGTCGTCGTGGCACAAACCTGTCGCTATGGCGTTCGAAGGCTTTCTTGGCAAAAAAGGAGGCGGACGATGACGGAAGGCGCCTTCGACATACTATCTCGAGATACTGAAATACATAAAAGCCGTCTCCTTGAAGCTTCGGCAGGGACGGGTAAGACGTTCTCTATAGAAAACCTCGTCGTAAGGTTCTTGGTGGAAGGCGACATAGAACGAGGAAGAGGGCCCTGTACCATCGATGAGATTCTTGCAGTGACCTTCACAAAGAAAGCCGCCGCAGAGCTAAAAGAACGCATCCGCGGTGCTATAGTAAAAGCCATAGACTCATTAGAAGATGGCGGTGGATACGACTATATCGTTAAGTATGCCGATGGCGGAGCCACAGAGATACACAGAGCAAAACGACGGCTTAAAGAGGCGCTTTTTTCCTACGACGAAGCGCAGATCTTTACGATACACGGGTTTTGCTTAAAGGCATTGAAAGAATACGCCTTCGAAAGCAGACAAAACCTCGGCGATACAGGGATGGATACGAGGATTACAACACAAGAGATGATAGAGATCGTCAAAGATTTTTTCAGGACGAGTGTCGGCAAGGAAAAGTATAGTGTCAAACAGCTTTACATTGTGATGAAAAAATATAACGGCATCGACGCCTTGGCAATAAAACTAGCGGGGATAATAACAAAACAAGGGGAGTTCCCCGAATACCCCGACATCACTGCCACCACAAAAGATTGCAAAGAAAAGATCGCGGCTTTACAAGGAGAATATCATTATAATTCCGAGGAAGTCCTCGAGATCTTCGGACGCGAAGCCAAAAAATATTGCTTGCTGTGCAACAACAAAAACATAGCAAAAGAAGACGTTATGAAGAACGCTACCGCCTTCGCCGCGATGTTCGACGACGCCGAAGATGTAGACTTCTCGAAAGCGAGTTTTTCATTCCTAAAGTCTTTTTCTCCAGAAAACATAAAGAAAAGATTTGTGGGCGACGAAGAAGGCGCAGCGTTCTTCGCGAAAGCTTACGAACTTCTTAAAGACACGATATATCATGTAGAGAACCCCGCCGTAATCTTTGCTAGGATGGCACGAGACTGTAGGATTATGGCGTCGGAAGCTTTCGAAGAGAGAGAAAAAAACACCATCGATGGTATTCTTGACGCTATGGCATTGAGTGTCGACGACAAAGATTTCATCGAGGCAATACAAGGACGCTATCGTGTTGCCATCATCGACGAATTCCAGGATACCGACCCACTGCAGTGGAAGATTTTCTCCACGCTTTTCGCACAGCAAGACCATCATGGAAGATATCTATACCTTGTCGGCGACCCTAAACAGTCGATATATTCTTTCAGAAATGCCGACATATATACGTACCTTAACGCCGCAGATACCATGGGAGAAAATGGTACTGCTACGTTACACAAAAACTTCCGCTCGCATAGTGACCTTGTACGGGCGCTAAACGTCCTTTTCTCTAAAGATAATACCCCTAAGATGATAACGCTGCCACAAGAAGATAGAGAGATGCCATACCGTGAAGTCCTTCATTGTGACGATATTGTAAAGCCACAGCTTTCAGGAAAAAGAGGTAGCGTACATTTCTTTGTCGGGGAAGAAAGCATAAATAAAAAAACTAAACGCCTGCCGACGCCAGACCTCGAGAAGACAGTGTTTTTTCCTTTTATAGTAGAAGAAATAGAAAGGCTACACAGCGATGATGGTATGCCATATAGCAGCTTTGCCGTACTTGTCAAAGACCGATATCAAGGGCAGAATATAGAAGCAGCCCTTCGTAAAGCTGGCGCCCCTACGAAGAGGCGTGGATCACGGAGCCTTGCCGACACAAAAGCCCGTACGGCGCTGAAAGACGTCGTCAGCGCCGTCATCGCACCAAGAGATCTCAGCGCGGTAAAGATAGCACTTTCCAGTGAGCTTATTGCCTGGGATGACGAAGCAGTACGCGAGCTCCTCGAAGACGGCTCCTACGAAAAGATTATCGCTACGCTATATTCTCTGAGGAAAATTTTGTACGACAGCGGCTTCGCAGCATTCTTTAATGCTATGATGGCAAAAACATGGGGAAACGATACAAAAAGCGTAGCAGAGAAAATAGTGTCGCGAGAAGGTGGAGACGACCTATATAACGAGCTTTTACAGCTAGCAGACGTAGTAATACAACACCAAAACACAACATATTGCTCGCCAGAAGGCATCGTACGTCATCTCGAAGGCATGAAAGACATCGAAAACTTCGACGAGGACAAACTTAAGATACGGCAAAACAGCGACGACGATGCTGTGGAAATCCTGACGATACACAGCAGCAAAGGACTTGAGTTCGATGTCGTCTTCGCATTAGGACTGGCAAGCCGCACGAAAAAAGAGGAAGACATTATAGCGAAAAATGAAGGAGGGATAAGGAAGTTCCTCGCCGCCGAAAAAGACAGCGACGAATGGCGACGATATTATGAGGAGATCGACGCCGAGAAGATGCGACAGCTGTATGTCAGCATGACAAGAGCGAAATATATGACGTACGCCCCAGTAGTAATAGATTCCGAGAAATCGACGGCGCCTTACGGCACAGCATCGCCGATGGAGCTTTTCCTCGCAAGGCTAGGACAAGAAGAAGCTGCGTATGAAGAGCTGTATTCTAGGATGCAGAACTTCAAAAAAGAAAGCCTTATAGATTTTATCTCACAACACGATATTTTAGGATATTCCATCCTAGAGAAAAAAGAAGACACGATATCCCGCTATCACGACGATGAAGCCACCGTAATATATCCTCCAGAAAGTATTACAATACCAGAAAGCCCATCATATTTCAGGTCTTTCACATCTCTAGCATCGCCAAAAAATGAACATCGTATAGAAACTCCACCACACGACTATATATGCGAAGATAAAACAATACATACACTGCCGGCAGGGAAGGTGACAGGCACGATATTACACGATATCATGGAGGCATGCCTAACGACAGATGACGACGTCATCGATATCGTCAAAAAATATATAACAGCCACTTCTCTGGAAGAATGGGGCGATGTTATCGTTGATATCATTAATAATTCCATGACGACACAACTAATCGCCGGAGAAAAAGGCTTCCGTCTGTGTGACGTAGCACGCGATATGATAGCATGCGAGAATGAATTTCTGTTCCCAGAAACCGATGCCGTATACCTCAATGGCGCCATAGATATCTTCTTCGAGCACAAAGGAAAATATTATATCCTCGACTGGAAATCCACGTGGCTCGGCACCGATGGAGAAGCATACCACCACGGCAACCTTGAAAAATCTATGGAAATCCACGACTACCGTCTGCAGGGAGCGATATATACCCAAGCAATACAGCGGTATCTCTCCATCGTAGAGACGCGGAAATTCGAAGAGTGTTTTGGTGGCGTGTTATACTGTTTCTTCCGCGGCCTCGATAAGACAAAATCGCAACAAGGCGTATATCATTTCTTCCCAGAAGAAAACACCGTGAGGAGCAGGATATGATAAAATTGGAATGTTCCATGAAGAACGCGCCAGATAAAAGTATAAGGTGGCCGTACCTATACGATTTCGTAAGGAGAAAATTCTTCTCAGAGATAGACTATTTCTTCGCGAACAAACTCCTAGACGACTCCGATGAAGATGTCGCTGCAGTATTATGCTACCTTATGGCCTCGGCACAAAACGGACACCTGTGTGTCACCATCTCCGATGATGTAATAACACCAAACCCATTGTCGGTGCTTAATATTTCTGAAGATAACGACGACGTACTAACCGCCGAAGAACAACAACGTCTGTCGAAGATGATACTTGCCGGGAAGAAAAAACTACCTCCCGATATCACCGTAGATGTCAGTGGCGATGATGCCACAGCGACTAAACCGCTTTGTTTATATGATGGAGACCTTTACTTACAGCGACATTGGATATATGAAACGATGTTCCTCGATAATATATCACGTATCATGAAGACAACGCCGGCGATACAGTACGACGAAAATATTTCCGAAAAGCTTTTGAGCGAGATGTGCAATAGAGGAAACCTCCTAGACGAACAAGTACAGGCAATACGACATTCTTTGCAGTCGTGCTTTACAGTGATAGTAGGAGGCCCAGGAACAGGGAAGACATATACCGCACGGAAACTGATAGATGTTATACAAAAAAGCCTTTCATCTTCAGCAGACATTGTTTTGGCGGCACCGACAGGGAAAGCCGTCGCAAACCTTAAGGCAGGAATCCCCGATGTAAAGGCTATGACGATACACGCACTCCTAGGAATAGGGTTTTCACGACGATACAGAAAAAAACGTAGGATCGACGCCGATATCATCATCGTAGACGAATGCTCTATGGTAGACGTACGACTTATGGCCGAGCTTCTCGATGCCGTAGCCGACGGGACGCGTCTCATCATAATAGGCGACAACGACCAGCTTCCTCCCGTAGAGGCCGGGTCGGTGTTCGCTGACCTCGTCGAAAGTCACGAGAATAGCGATGCCGTTGTCCGACTGAAAAAATGCCTAAGGACAGAGAGTGTCGACATAGTAGCGATGGCACAGGCAGTAAATTCCGGGAACGTCGAAGATGCAGTAGCGCTACTACAGAACCATAACGTCGGAGATGATATATGGTCGGAGAATCCACGAATAACACAGGAGAAACTTCTAAGATATGTGCTGGACCGCTTTCCAAAGCCACGCGATATCATGAAGCTTGCCCCAGAAGAGCTCCTCACAAGCTTTAAAGCTTTCTGTATGCTTTCACCACTGCGTCGGGGACACCTCGGCGTCGATGCTCTCAATAATGCTATCATGTCGCGGCTGTATGAAAAAGCAAAGAGCCTTCCATATTTCGTCGCGCCGATAATGATAACGACAAACGACTACAACCTTGGGATGATGAACGGCGATGTCGGTGTAATGACAACATATAAATCAGGAATCGGTAGCCACGCGATATTCCCCGGCAACGAAGAGCAACGATATTACGACAAAACCCATGGCATAAGAAAAATTCCCGCCATCGTACTGCCACGCCACGAATATTCGTACTGCGTATCGGTACATAAAAGCCAAGGAAGCGAATACGACGACGTCCTACTAGTCATGCCACAAGGAGCGGAATACTTCGGAAGAGAGATACTATATACTGCGATAACACGCGCACGGAAGAAGATAGAAATTCTCGGAGATAAAAACACCATATCAGCGACGATACAGACGCAATCACGCCGCCACTCAGGGATATTA
>JABHNK010000004.1 GCA_018694295.1 Waddliaceae bacterium | reverse complement strand
CATATCCAGTCGGCTTCGAGCTCTTCGCGGCATGATAGACACGACGCTTGTCCGATCTCATGCCAGTGGTCTTTGCGGTGATATAGAATCTGACATATTATTACGAAAACAGGTATCGATGTCGCTATCTGCTTGACGAGGAAGATAATACTCTTTTCCATATATGCCGTGATGGCAAGAGTGGAAAAACCCAAAAATAGAAGGATATGGTATATCATCGAAAGGTCACGAACCTCGCGGTGAAGATGTATCTTCCTGATCTGAAACCAGTAACTTACCGAAAGAGCAAAAATCGCTAACCATGATATTGATGTTATAATCATATAAGACTCCTAATTATCCATAATCTTTTATGTAACACAATAGCAGGCTTTACTGCAATTCTGAAATCCTACTCCGAATTCCGAGATCCTTGCTGAGTTCAATATCACAGGAAATCTGCTGCTGCAGCTGTGCTACGCTTTCAAAACGCTTTTCTTCCCTGATAAATTCTTTGATGGCAATCTCGATATCTTCACCATACAACGCTCCGACCTCTTCAAAGAAATGGACTTCTAGGATAGGCTGTGCAAGGCTTTTTATCGTAGGGGCTGTGCCGATATTTGCAATGCCATGGAGCTTCTCTCCATCGATAGTAGCCGTTATAGCATATACCCCACATGGCGGATGACAAAGCCCAGCGATGTCGAAGTTCGCCGTCTTATAGCCGAGGTGTGACCCCATGCCTTTTCCCTTTACTACGGTAGACCTAAGAGAATATCGCCTTCCGAGCATGATCTCGGCGACGCCGAGATCGCCAGATTGTATTGCCACACGAATACGCGAGCTAGAAATAGGAAGGCCGTCATAACATAGAGCATCGACGTCGACGACAGAAACGCCAAGCTTAAGGCCTAAAAGATGTAAGGCTTCTTTGCTGCAAGAATTCCCATGGCCAATATGAGCGTCGTAGCCGACGACGAGAGTAGAGAAAGAGACCCGCTTCTGTACCATGGCAAGGAAAGCTTCTGCAGAAAGATTCGCGATTTCATGCGTGAAAGGTATCGCTATAATAATGTCAATACCATGACGCTCTAAAAAAGAAATCCTGGAATCCAAAGAACAAAGAGCTTTGAGGTCGCTTTCAGGATGTAAAACACTGTAGGGATGGTTGGTGAAAGTTATAACAGCAGAAGTGCCACATAACTTTCCTAAGACTTTCTGATGTCCAAGATGTATGCCGTCAAAAGTCCCCACTGCAAGAGAAGAAACGGTAAGACCGTCGGGGATGTCGCTGAAACTATGATATATTTCCATCGTCATCTCCGATTATTATCAGACGCTGTGAGATGTCGTAGTCTTCATCTTTGATACACGACACTTCGACGCTGTTTTCTACGGAATATTCTCCGCAACGCGTCCTGCGCAGTGCTGTAAGGTGTGCGCCGCATCCTAGCATGTCTCCTAGGTCGTTGGCGATACTCCTTATATATGTCCCTTTGCTGCACTGCACGTGGAATGTCAGAATAGGGTATTGGTACGACAATATCTTCGTTGTAACGTCGATATTGTGCGGCTTCCTTTCTATCTCTTCACCTTTTCTTGCTAGCTCGTATAGCTTTTTCCCTCCGATTTTCTTCGCCGAGAACATAGGGGGAATTTGTTGTATCGTCCCTTGAAAACTACTGTCGACGGCTTTTTCGATGTCTTCTTTGATGGGGATGATGTCTGAATTTTTTGTTTCTTTGCCATCACAGTCATGGCTGTCGGTTGTAATGCCTAGACGCGCCGTAGCGATATATTCTTTTTCTCCAGCCATGATAGCGTCGGACATGCGTGTGTATTTTCTGCCGACGAGCATAACCATAAGGCCTGTAGCGAAGGGGTCTAGAGTGCCGGCATGGCCGATTTTTTTGACGTTGAGCTTGCGACGTAACATCCTGACGATGTCGAAAGACGTTATCCCTATGGGTTTGTCGACGAGGAGGATGCCTTCGATGTTATGATCCATACTTTTTATAACCTATTTATATTCTCGGGGTTCTAGGGGTGAAGCCCCTAGCCCGTCCTATTTCTTCTCTGTGTTCTCTGTGGCTCTGTGGTAAAATTCCTATTCCGAACGATGTTCTCTTTCGGCGGTGATTTTCGATATGATGTCATCGATGTGCATATGCTTCTCGGAGGCGTCGTCGATTTTGAAGGCAAGCTCCGGAAAAAAGTGCAGTGACACCTTCTTAGAGGAATTTACAGCGATGAAACCCGCCGCTGATGTCAGAGCTTCTAATGCCATGGATTTTTCTTCTGCGTCGCCGATGATGCTGACATATACCTTGGCATGATGTAAGTCTTTAGAGACGTCGACATGTGTTATGGTAAGAAGCTTGTCAGAAAGAAGAGGGTGCTTGACGTTTTTGTTGATGACATCAGAGATGACTTCTTTTAGTAGGGAGTTTATTTTGTTGATACGTCGTATTGTCATGGTAATAAAAAAGTGTTATTATAGTTCTTGAGGCGTTTCGATAATGTTGAAAGATTCGACGATATCGCCGACATTAGCATCGTTGTAGCCGTTGAAAAGGATACCACATTCGAAGCCGCTAGATATGTCTTTGACGTCGTTCTTCTCACGTTTTATCGAAGACATACGGCCTTTCCATATCTCTTCACCAGCGCGGAGGATACGTACACCGTTGTTACGATGTATTGTCCCTTCGTTAACCATGCATCCTGCGATGACGCCAAGGTGCGAGGATTTGAACGTCGCTATGACTTCCGCAGCGCCGGTATTTTTCTCCTCGACAAGAGGAGGTAATAGCGCTGTAAGAATAAGTTTGGTGTCGTCGACAGCATGATATATAATGTCGTGGAGACGTACCGTTACCTTCATCTGTTTGATTAGGCTGTCGGCATGGCTCTCAATCTGCGTGTGGAAGCCTATGATGGTAGAATCTGAGGCGGCAGCAAGCTCGATGTCAGACTCAGCAATTTCCCCTACAGCATCAGAGACGACGTTGACTTCTGCTTTGTCGGAATCTATGCCAAGGAGTGACTGCTTAAGAGCTTCGAGAGACCCTTGGGTGTCGGCGCGAAGTATTACGTTTAAGATCTCTTTAGGAGTCTTAGTGGCATCGTGGTCCATGATGCTCTCAAGGGAGCGCTGCGATTTCTGATATAGCGACTTCTCGCGTTTCTCGGAAGCACGGACTTCGGCGATAGCACGCGCTTCGCGTTCGTTGGCAACGACGATAAACTCACTGCCAGCTTCTGGAAGGTCTGAAAGGCCTGCAACTTCTACAGCGCCAGAAGGGCCGATGTCATTGCATTCGACGCCAAGGGCATCGTGCATAGTCTTTATACGTCCCCATTGGTGTGAGAAGACGACAGCATCGCCTTTCTTCAGGGTGCCATTTTGGACGAGTAGCGTCGCTGTAGCGCCCAAACCTTTGTGCATCTCAGACTCTATGACAGAGCCACGAGCACGCCCGTCGGGGCTGGCTTTTAGTTCTAGAACTTCGGCTTGTAATGCTACCATCTCAAGAAGGGCGTCGACGCCTTCGCCAGTGACAGCAGAACAGTTTATTGTTATAGTACCACCTCCCCACGCTTCTGGAAGAAGCTCGTTGTCGGAAAGCTGACGGTATACCGTCTCGGCATCGAAGTTCGGCTTGTCGCTCTTGTTAATGGCGACGACGATGGTAACACCGGCTTCTTTTGCGTGGTTTAACGCCTCGACAGTCTGCTGTCTGATGCCTTCGTCGCCGGCGATGACAAGGATGACGATGTCGGTGATGACGGCACCGCGGGCACGCATAGAAGAGAATGCTTCGTGGCCAGGAGTGTCGATGATGGTGATGTCGCCAGCAATGGTGTTGCATGAGAAAGCACCGATATGCTGCGTTATGGCACCTTTCTCACCTTCGATGATGTTACTCTTCCTTATAGCATCGATGAGGCTTGTCTTGCCATGGTCAACATGGCCCATAAAAGTTACTACAGGAGGACGGATGATGAGATTAGCATCATCGGTTTCGGAAATCTCTTCGTTGACAGTCTTGTCAGTGATACGTATGCGCTCCTCTTCGGAGGAATCGATGGTGATCTCACAGTCGAACTCACTTCCGATGAGCTGTATCGTTGTTTCGTCGTCGAGAACGTCGTTGAGAGTAACAGTCATACCTTGCATGAATAACGATGATATTATCTCTGAAGATTTTATCTTCAAAGCAATGGCGAGGTTCTTTATAGAGATGGGAAGGCGTAATTCTAGCTCTTTTGGACGTACAGGGGCGATCTCTTCGTACGAAGACGATTTTTTGCCCCTACGCTGACGACGCCATTTCTGGCTTTCGTCGCCGCCTTTGAAGTTATAACGGCGGTCTTTAGCGGTGAAAGGACGTAACGTTGTGCTGCGACGTACAGGATACTCTTTATTATCGTTGGCTTTCTTCGCTGGCTCGACAGAAGCGACAACATTAGTAGTGTTGTTTTTATTCGGTGTCGTCTTCTTCTTTGCAGCAGCCTTCTTCTTATCATCAGAGGCTTTCTTGGCAGCCTCTTCTTCTTTTTTCTTTGCCTCGTTGCGGAGATCTTTAATATGTTTCCCAGTAGGGCCAAAAAGACGGGGACGCGCAGCGATAATTTTTTTTGCAGGAAGAGGCTTCTCTTTCTCTTTCTCTTTCTCTTTTTTTGAAGGCTTGGTTGTTGGCGCAGGAGGTTCTTCAACGGCCTGAGGCTCTTCGACGTCCTGAGGCTCTTCCACAATCTTATCAACTTCTGGGACGACTTCTTCTACAGAAGGCTCAGGGGCTTCTTCGACGACAGCATCGACCTCTTCTTCGACAGCAGAAATCACATCGATTTCTTCGACGACGACGACTTCTTCTTCGACAGGAGCGATAACGACAATCTCTTCTTCGTGAGCGAAAGCGGACTTCTTCTTGGCACGGACGAGACGCTTTTTAGGCTGCTCAGCGTCTTCGGCGCTTTTCTTCGCAGCAGCAGCGGCCGCCGCTGAAGGAGTGATTTTTGCTGTCTTCTTCGAAGCCTTGACTGTTTTCTTTGCAGCGTCTTTTTTCTTGGAAGCAGCGGAAGACTTGCCGAGAGCTTTGGCAAGCTGCGGATTTTTAATGTTGAGTTTTAGCTTCAGTTTCTTTGCCAAGAATCTATGTCCTTTGTTGAATTATTAGGTCTATTATCTCGTCAGCAAGCTCTAGGCTTATCCCAGGGATCGCAACGAGTTTGTCGGCGTCGGCTTCGAGGACTTTACGCATCGTGTCATAGCCATCACGTATCATATTCTCGATAACGAGAGTGTTGATGTCTTCCATGGAGAGAGGCTCGTCGAGGAAAGCAGAGTCGCCTTCAAGAAGTTCTGCACGAAGAAGGCCTTGCCTTTTGTGGTAGTCAGAGATTTTCTGTGCGTCGATATTATAGCCGATAAGCTCTTGAGTGAGACGAGTGTTCATACCATAACGACCCAAAACCTTGGCGAGATTGTCGTCATCGACGACGATGGTGATCACCTCGCTTTTCTTGTCGACAGACATCCTCAAAATCTCAATAGGATCGAGAGAACGGTGAAGAAGCTCTATAGGGTCTTCGCTGTAAGTGACGATGTCGATCTTCTCGTTGTTGAGCTCGTATATGACGTTCTTGACGCGGCTGCCGCGCATCCCAACACAAGCACCAACAGGGTCGACTTTATTGTCGGTAGTCTTTACGGCAAGCTTAGTACGATACCCAGCTTCACGGACGATCTTTTCAATACTAACAATGCCATCACTAAGCTCAGGGACTTCTTGGATGAAAAGTTGATGGACGAATTCAGGACTCGACCGTGATAAAACAACTTCGGCACCGCCATTCTCGGTGTCCTGGACGTCGACGAGGAGAGCACGAAGCTTGTCGCCGACATTGTACCGTTCACTACGAGGGTATTCCTTAGTAGGAAGGATCGCTTCGACTTTTCCGAGATCGACGACGATGTTAGAGCCCCTAACGAACCTCTTGACAGTGCCGCTGATGATCTCATTGCGACGGTGACGATATTCTTCGTATATGACATTACGCTCTGCACCACGAAGCTTCTGCGTGATGATCTGACGAGCCTTCTGCGCAGCAATGCGTCCGAAGTCCTCGGAAGGAGTGATGATACAGTCGATATATTCGTCGATAGCACAGTCAGGGTCAAGGTCGCGGGCACCTTCGATAGATATCTCAAGAGAAGAATCTTCGACTTTTTCGACGATCTTTTTCTCGCAAAGCATCTCGATATCACCGGTTTTATCGTCGATGGTTATGGCGATATTGGCAGAATCTTCCATGTCTTTCATAGCAGCAACACGTAGAGATTCTACGATCGCTTCGATGATGACATCGCGTTTTATGCCTTTCTCACGTTCCATATATTCAAAGATGGCAATGAGGTCTTTATTCATTAAATACTCTTAAAGTTATAGTTTTTATCGTTATTTTTCTTCAGAGGCTTCTTCGGTAGAAGGAGCTTCTTTTTTCTTCGTAGTTGCTTTCTTCGTAGTGGCTTTCTTTGTAGTAGCCTTCTTCGTAGTAGCTTTCTTCGTAGTAGCTTTTTTCGCTGTTTTCTTTTCTTCAGCTACTTTTTTTTCTTCTTCGACGACGACAACTTCTTCAGCATCGGAAGCTTCAACAACTTCTTCTTCTACGGCTTCCTCTTTTTCAGGAAGTCCTATGACAATATCGTCATGGTCGATGTCAGAAACGCCGACGAGATATTCTTTGATAGAAAGAGCGATCTTCTTATGCTCGGGGTCGATCTTGATAACCTTTGCAGTGATATCGTCGTCTTTACTGATGACGTCTTCGACTTTGCCGAAAGGAGTGTCGGAGAGCTCGGTAACATGGATTAAACCTTCGATGCCGTTCTCAAGCTTTACGAAAGCACCAAAACCGGTGATCTTCGTGACAGTGCCTTTGACGATAGAACCTATAGGAGTAGTCTCTTCGATAGACTCCCAAGGATTTCTCTCGAGCTGTTTCACTCCTAATGTTATCTTCTTGCTGTCCTTGTCGACAGAGAGGATGACAGCTTCGACAACGTCGCCTTTCTTAAGGATCTCGGAAGGATGTGACACCTTCTTGATCCAGCTGAGGTCGGAGATGTGGATGAGTCCGTCGATGCCGGGCTCTAGCTCGACGAAAGCACCATAGTTTGTAAGGCTGCGGATCTCAACCTTTACGGTGTCGCCAGCAGGGTATTTCTTGTCAACGCCTTCCCAAGGGTTGTCTTCAAGCTGCTTCATGCCAAGAGATATCTTGCCTTCTTCTTTCTGTATGCCAAGGACTACAACGTCGACTTCGTCGCCTTTGTTGACGACCTTCGAAGGGTCGCTGACATTTTTTGTCCAAGACATCTCGGAGACGTGGATTAGACCTTCGATTCCTGGCTCTATCTCGATGAAAGCACCATATGGAAGGAGGTTTACCACCTTTCCAGTGATACGTGTGCCTACAGGGAACTTCTCTTCTATAGCATCCCAAGGGTTTTGATCCTTCTGCTTAAGACCAAGAGCAATGCGTCCTTTCTCTTTGTCGATGCCAATGACTTTGACTTCGAGTTCTTGACCAATCTCGACAAGTTCGGAAGGATGACGTATACGCTTCCATGACATGTCGGTGATATGTAGAAGACCGTCGAGGCCGTCGAGTTCTAGGAAGACGCCGAAGTCAGTGATGTTTTTGACGACGCCTTTGCATATGTCGCCTTCTTTAATATTCTCAAGGAGTTCCTGCTTCTTAGCAAGACGCTCGAGTTCTAGAAGTTCACGACGTGATACTACGACGTTCTTGCGGTCGATGTTTATCTTAAGAATCTTGAAGTCGTAGGTCTTGTCGAGGTATTCGTCGAGGTCTTTGATGCGTTTGTTGTCGATCTGTGATCCTGGAAGGAAGGCTTCCATTCCGATGTCGACCATAAGACCACCTTTGACCTTACGGATTATCTTACCTTTGACGATAGAGCCTTCTTCGCAGTGCTCGAGGATATATTCCCACTGTCGCTGACGCTCAGCACGTTCGCGTGACAACGATATCTGTCCGTGGTTGTTTTCTATTTCGTTGAGATATACTTCGACTTCGTTGCCGATAGCAAGGTTTTCATGGTCGGAGAATTCGCTTATCGATACAAGTCCTTCGGATTTGAGGCCTACATCGATGATGACAAAATCTTTGGTGATGTCGATGATAGTACCTTTTAATATAGAACCAGGAGTGAAATCACGCTTTTCTTCATCTTCAGAACTACCAGTGTAGTTTAGAAGATCTTTAAAAGCATCGGCGTCTTCTTGTTGGTAATTGATGTCATTGATAACGTTCTCTTCTGACCATGTATGTGTTGTCATAGTGTTTTTCTTTTTTGTTGTTGATGCCACTCTAAACGAAAAGAGCGACAAAGGTTTAAACTCGATTAATAAAAGAATCAAATTTTACGATATATCATAAAATATTGCAAGAGATAAGAATATAGAATCATCTAGCTATAAAATATTTCCTTGAAAAGAAGGCTAATGTCGCTATTACAGGGCCCCATATTGCTATTAAAGGGGAGACCACCATGTTGTCACCAAAAACAAACCCCGCATCGATGATGGTTTTAAAGCCAAGGATCCCGAAGATCCCTAAGGTGTAGATGAAGAAGACGGGAAGGTCGCGGCGGAAGCGTATACAGAAAGGAGCAGGACCTATGACGGCGAGGATACACATCAATGGCATCGCGAGTTTAAGGAAAAGTGCCGTCTTTATCTGTGCTTTTTTCTCGGGAGAAGCCTTGTCTTCGGCATCGGCGATGAATAGCTGTGATATCGACTGCTCTTTGTATGGTATCACCGAAGATCGAAGGTCTTCTTCGTCGAAATGCATGTCAGGGAAAAGCATCTCCAGAAATCTTTCCTCTTGAGTGATGAAACCATCGTCGCCGGTAAAGTGGCTGACATTGTAGCCGCGTGGTGTAGCTTCATAAGGAAGAAGGTGCTTTATACGATATATATCCGACGAAGAGCGCACCCAATAGACGTCATAGAAACGTTGATGCGCAGGGTCATAGTTTTGATATATTATCTTACTATTGTCGGGAAGGATAAGGTCGTTGACAGAAAGAGCGAGTTTTTTCTTGTCGGCAGGGTCGTTGAAATAGTCGTCTTCGAAGACTTGAAGATGTAGAGTGGCTTTAGGGATGATATATTCGTAGTTGAAGAAAAGCGACAGCATGAAGATGACGGCGACGAAGAAAAAAGGTCGCATCAGCATCTTGATAGAAATCCCGCCAGCCTGCAGAGCAAGAAGTTCCCTGTTAACATTTAAGGAACACAACACCTTAATGACAGCAAGGACTATAGCAAAAGGAATAAGGATAGGAACTCTATAAGAAAATTGATATAGGTAATACTGTACAAGTTCTTTTAATGGAGTGTCGAAGAGGAAAAAACTCTTGGTATGCGTCGAATAGTCTATGAAGATAAAAAGCAGGTAGAAAGCTGCAAGGAAGAAGAAAAAGATCTTCAGAATTTCTTTAAGGACATATCGTTCCCAAATCTTAGAGAAAATCATTCTATCCCCCTTGTAATACGACTTAGCGTCCAGAACGACAGCGCGATTATGATGATATGAGGGACAAGATACAGCGTCGCGGAGATGCCGAAGAAGCTTCCGAGACTCATCGCTGCGAAGAAGGCAGCGAGGTATAACGTCGCAAGAGCGATGACGACGGCTATGCCACGACGCGAAGGATTTCTGCCGATATCGACGCCGAACGCCGCTCCCATAAAAGTGAAGGTGAAAACCGCTATCGCTACCGACACCCTTCGTAATATCTCCGAGAGTATCTTTGAGAAGTCAGAATTTGAAAGACTTTTAAAGAAAGAAACGCTTTCGTAAGCTCCGTCATCGTGCGATGACGATGCCTTACGCAAAACTTCGAGTTCCTCGCGGGCCTTTATGATAAGAAAACGTAACGATAGATGGTCGTTGTTGAGTCTCCAGCCTTCGCTGTTCATAAAAAGAGAGAACTCCTCGATAGGGTTGGAGAAAGATCCGATATTTTCGATGACGAAAGGGTCGAAATCATAGTCTCCACCATCGGAAGAATGGGAGATGATAGTGACATTGTCACCGCCTAACGTAGAATCTTTGGAGAAGAACCGCTTCGCTGCCATAAAATAAAGGCGGCTGTTATGTTTATTCTTCATCGCGAAGATGACATCGTGGGCCTCTTCGCCAGGAGATAACGCCCCCAAAACATTGACATAAGCGCCACGCGCCCTCAAAAGATGCGAGTTCTGAAGAAGAAGGATAGGGTTTACGGATTTCATCTCATTTTTCATCCTACGAGTCGAAAGATGGGAGAACGTCGAAAGCTCGGAGATGATATAGAAGTTCCCCAATGCTAAGATGCTTCCAGCGATGACAATAGGCGCTACGATGTTTTTAAGGCTGTTGCCAGCAGCACGCAAAGCAGCAAGCTCGTGGGTGTTGGAAAGGTTTTTGAAGAGGATAATAGAAGCGATAAGACATGAAATAGGAACGGCGATAGGAAGAATGTACGGAAGCTGAAACAATGCAAACATGATGACGTCAAAGAACGAAGCTCCAAGGGTAGCAAACTGCGCCACCTCGTCAAGACGTGTGACGAGGAGTAAGATAATAAAAGCCACGATAGAAAGAGTGAATATCTTTAAATAATGACCAAGAAGATAGCGCCATAAAATAGGCATATAAGACCATGTATTTATATAAAAACAGCACTATACACGAAAATTATATGTTATCGCCAATGTTTTTTTGTCGACGATTCAAAAACGATAGATACTCTATTGTTTGATAGGGTTTCCGTCACGGTCAAATTTTTGTTCTGTGCCAGGAGAAATTATCCGAAACAAACGTTCAGCTTTTAATTGTTTTGGTCGAATTTTGGGTTGATTAGAGACTCTTGATTCAAGAGTAGTAGTTGGTTCGGTGGCAATCATTGTTGGTGGAGTAGGAACAGTAGGCTTTGGTGGAGGATTAGCAGGTCTTGACGGCGGAGTAGGAAAAGTATGACTTGGCTAGGAACTATCAGGTCGTGGTGGTGTGCGATTAGGCGCTGGTGAAATATTCATATTTGTTATTATATTTTTTGTTTTTTAATATTATGTGGTAAAAATTGTAACATATCAAAATCAAAAACACAAGTAGATAGAATAGGCTTGGTGGCAATCACGGGCTATGGTAAAGAACAGGTTTTTAACCCATGATTGATGCCCACCCTCTCCCATAAGATTTTTGTAGTGATATAATTATAAACATGCTAAAAACAATAGTTGTACTATAGGAGAAAAGCTATGGAAAAAGAGTGGTTCATAAAGATTGATGGTGAAAAACAGGGGCCTTATAGCATAGAAGAGCTGAAAGTACATCCTCTAGTAACACCAGACACCTTAGTACGACGTAAAAGCGAGAAACAATGGGTCCCCGCTGGGAAGGTTGAAGAATTGAGAGACGTCTTCCGCGACGAAGGCATCCCAGAAGATAAAAAAGAACCTTCTATCGACGAATATCTTTCTGTCGACAAAAGCAAAGGCGTCCTCGCCGTAGATTTTCACAATAATAACAGGATATACTGGATAATAATACTCGTCTTAATTATCATATATGTCTTATATAGAATGAATTAATAAATACTATGAATATAGAGAACGAGTTCAAAGAATTCCTTGACGAAAATATCGACGTAGGCGCCGCGGTTCTTGTCGGCTTCTCCGGCGGTGCAGACTCTTTGGCGTTACTACACCTCCTTATGCATTACAGCGAAAAATATCGCCTAACAGTACACGTCGCACACGTAGATCATCGCTGGCGTGAAGAAAGCGACAAAGAGGCCGCATCCCTACGCGACATGGTCGAAGGATATGGCATGACGTTTCACCTGAAAGTCCTAGACCCCAAAAAACTCACAGGAAACCTCGAAGCGGCATGCCGTGACGAACGGATACAGTTCTTCAGCGATCTTTGCAAAGAACACGACCTCTCAGGAGTTTTCCTAGGACATCACAGCGACGACCAAGCTGAGACGGTGCTTAAGCGTATCTTCGAAGGATCCTTCATAACGAATATCTCAGCACTTGCTCCCGTTGCCAATATCTTCGGACTAACAGTATGGCGTCCATTAATTACCGTTCCGAAGAAGGAAATATGCCGGTGGATAGAAAAACAGGTGCTGAAACCTATAGAAGATACCACCAACGCCGACACGCGATATACAAGAGCGCGTATGCGTCATAATATCATTCCACAACTCGAAGAACAGTTCGGAAAAGAGATATCAGGGAATATATGCCACCTCGCCGAAGAAGCTCGCGAGACGAAAGAGCTCTTAGAAGAGGAAATAGCACCAATACTCGCGAAGAAAAAATCTTCGCCACTGGCGACATGGATAGACCTCACTACAGCAGAGAAAACACCACACATAATACTAACGTACCTACTACGTAAAATGTGTAATGTCAAAGACCACCACCTCACACGCGATATGGCGAAAACATTGGTTAAAGCAATAACGACGAAGAAAGCTGGTATCACGATATTCGTAGGGACGCGTACAATCATCGCCGATAGGGGACACCTATTTATTATGGAAGGTAGCAATAAAGGAATTTCTGGGAAGCTACCATTGATACAAGGGCAACAGCGCTATGGCAATATTAATGTTACAGTGAAAAAAGCAAAGACTTCAGAGCATAAGAAATCTTCGTGGAAGGACCTGTGGAGCGATGAAGGGGCTACCGTTGTAGTGCCACAAGGTGACTACACCATCGGCATCGCAGATACTACAGAACAATATCCGCGGACATCGCCGATAAAAAAGCTGTGGACAAATAGAAAGGTTCCAGCGTTCCTCCGTGATAAAGTTCCGGTACTATATAAGGATGGCATTATATACCACGACTTCCTTTCAGGAGAAAAAATAGAGAATAACGAAGAAAGCAATGATATGATAACAGTTGCCATCAAAGCTTGATAGCCAATGAATATTATGATAATATAAAAAATAACCAAAAAATAAAATAATATAGGGAATAGTAGATATGGCAGGGGAAAAGAAGCAAGACAACAAAAAGAATATGCCTGGCGGATTGTTATTCTTCATAATAATAACTATCCTTATCGTTATGGTGGTACAGACTAGCCTCGGCGATAAGAAAGCAAACGTTGCCTTTAGTCACCAGGTCGAGCACCTCGTAAACCTTGAGCTCGTACAAGACGATATGAGCAAAAAAGTTGCGATAGGTAGCGACAACCTCGTAACCTTCTCAGGGAAGTTCCGCGAGATGACAACCGAAGAAGGTGAGAAGCGTTTTGTATATCTCAAGTCCCTAGACATACGCCATGCCCTAGCAGATAAAAACGAGATGCTTTCGTACGACCTCGATGCTTATAAAGAAGAAGCGAAGAAAGCAGCAGAGACATTCCTGATGTTGATAGGGAGGTCCACAGGAAAAGAAGGATATACCGTCGTCGGTGATGGATACGACACCCAAGGAAGAGACAACAGCATAATAATCGAAAAACTTTCCGATAGCGAAAATATAAACCTCTACGACCTAAGAAAAGAATACCCTAGCATAAAGAAGGCTTCACAAGAAAAATATAAAGAGTTCGTCGAGAAAGTCGGTGCATTAGTAGCAAACTTCCGCGCACCAATACTCGGCATCGGCGATGAAGCGATAAAAGAGAAACTTTCTGCCCTCGCCGATGATGCCAACAACGCTATCACCGCCGAAGAGCATGGCAACATCCTCGATACACTACAAGATATCGCTACGACAATAGAAATAAGCGACAATGGCGTACGACTATACGCTCTGCGTAGCGTGCGCTCATACGTCGATGTCCTTAAAGATTTCACCCTAATCGCCATCGATATCGCTGACAACGCTGAAAAGCTAGCAAAAACACGCGACGATGTCGACGATGTTGTATGGTTTTTCAACGACGATGAGCTTTCAACACGCGCATTAGAACGACAAGACCCCGATGAATACAAAAGATGGTTCGCCAACGCCGAAGAAGAATGGAATGAGTTCGATACAAACATGGGAGCGATATTTAAAGCACCAGACCAGGCGCGAAATATCGTCCTAGACAAGAAATTCAAAAGCGAACCGCCAGCACCGAATTACTTCAGCTATATCTTTACAGTATTGCCGATAGTACTAGTACTGCTACTACTATACTTCGTCTTCGCAAGACAGATGAAAGGTGGTATGGGCGGCGGAGCAGGAGGAGCGATGAGCTTCGGGAAATCTCCAGCAAAACTACTAACCAAAGACGACAACAAAGTAACTTTCGTCGACGTCGCAGGCATCGAAGAAGCTAAAGAAGAACTAGAAGAAATAGTAGAATTCTTGAAAAATCCAGGGAAATTCACCTCGCTAGGAGGACGTATTCCAAAAGGTGTGCTATGTATAGGAGCACCAGGGACAGGAAAAACACTAATCGCTAAAGCCGTAGCAGGAGAAGCCGATAGGCCGTTCTTCTCAATATCAGGCTCGGACTTCGTAGAGATGTTCGTCGGCGTAGGAGCCAGCAGAATACGCGATATGTTCGCACAAGCGAAGAAAAACGCACCTTGTATAGTCTTCATCGATGAGATCGACGCCGTAGGACGACACCGCGGATCAGGGATAGGCGGCGGACACGACGAACGGGAACAGACACTAAACCAGCTGCTAGTAGAGATGGATGGCTTCAACACCGGCGAAGGCGTCATCATCATGGCAGCGACGAATAGACCCGACGTCCTCGACAAAGCTCTGCTGCGTCCAGGACGCTTCGACAGAACGATATATATCGACCTTCCCGATATAAAAGGAAGATACGAGATACTTAAAGTCCATGCTCGTAAAATAAAACTCGACCCGGAACTTGACCTCATGATTCTAGCACGCGCTACACCAGGATCGTCGGGAGCAGATCTCGAGAATATGCTCAACGAAGCAGCACTGCTAGCAGCACGTAAAGGACGTAAAGCGGTAACACAACAAGAGACGACAGAAGCCGTCGATAAGGTACGCTTCGGAAAAGAACGCCGTAGCCTAGAACTCGACGAAGAAGAGAAAAAGACTACAGCATACCACGAGTCGGGACACGCCATCGTAGGCCTTACAGTAGAACACGCCGACCCTATAGAAAAAGTTACGATAATACCACGAGGACCGTCGCTAGGAGCTACACACTTCTTACCAAAAAAGAACCGCGTAAGCTACTGGAAGAAAGAGCTCACCGACCAGCTAGCCGTCTTTATGGGAGGACGCGTAGCAGAAGAACTCTTCCTTGGAGATATCTCCAGCGGAGCACAGCAAGATATCAAAGAAGCAACGAGGCTTGCTCATAACATGGTATGCAGCTGGGGGATGAGTGATGAGATGGGAGCGATATCATACGCCGACAATATGCAAGAATCAAAGTATATGGGGATACCAGGGTCGTACCAGAAACATTACTCCGAAGTGTCTGCACAGAAAATCGACAACGAAGTGCGTAAGATAATAGAAGCTTCATACGACCGCGCAAAGAAGATAATAAAAAGCAATAAAACACAGCTAGAACTTATGGCGCAGATGCTTATCGAGTTCGAGACCGTCGATGCCGAAGATTGCAAGAAAATCCTCGATGGAACATGGGATTCTAAAGAAAAAGAAGGACGCCTGAAAAAAGCTGCAGAGCTTCATAAAGGACCGAAACCACCAACACCACCACCACCGCCTAAAGACGACGAGAAAAAAGACGAAGAGAATCCCGAAAAAGAAGAACAGAAATAGATGCACTACCCACAGCATATGCTTAAGCTTATAGCTTTCCTGAAAAAGCTCCCAGGCGTAGGAAATAAAACCGCCGAAAGGTTCGCCTTCACAATGCTGTCATGGCAACATGAACAGCTTAAAGATATGGGAACGTTTATCAGCGACGTCAAAGAACACCTGCGCTATTGTGAAGAATGCGGCGCCCTCATCGGCATCAAAGAACAATGCCCACTATGTACTAATGCCAATAGAGACAACGCCGCTATATGCATCGTCGCCACCGCTAAAGATATCTTCGCCATCGAAGATACAAGAGAATACAAAGGACTATACCACGTCCTCGGTGGTGTGCTTTCACCACTAGACGGCAACCACGTCGAACACCTGACAATACCAAAACTTCAAGAACGTATAGAAAAGCTCGGCGTCAAAGAGATTATTCTCGCCCTAGACTCTACACTAGAAGGCGACACCACAGCACTATATATAAAGAAAATTTTTAAAGATAAAAATATCAATATCTCAAGGCTAGCTTTCGGGATACCAATGGGAAGCGCGCTGGACTTCGTCGATGAAGGAACATTAACAAGAGCATTAGCAGGACGCAGGGAATTCTAGCATGGAATTGAAAATGGCCGTTGTGATAGCATAACCCTCTTCGATTATAGATAAAATATGACACACAAAAACAATATGAAAGCACGTATTATAGGAACAGGGTCATACCTCCCTAAAAAAGTCCTTACCAACAGCGATCTCGAAGAGATGGTTGATACCTCAGACGAATGGATAGTGTCGCGTACCGGCATGAAAGAACGTCGTATCGCCGAAGGAGAACATACCTCCGATATGGGCATCGCCGCCGCTAACGCCGCCCTCAAAGACGCAGGCATCGCCGCCGAAGATATCGATATCATCCTCGTCGCTACAATGACGCCAGACTATATAATACCAAACACAGCAGCACTTATACAGGCATCAGTAGGAGCAACACACGCCGCTGCCATCGATATGCAGGCAGCATGTTCAGGATACCTATACGGCCTAGCTATATCTAAAGCCTTCATAGAAGCAGGAATATACAAAAAGATCCTCCTCGTCGCTACAGAGAAAATGTCGTCGCTAGTAGACTATAACGACAGAACAACATGCATAATTTTCGGCGATGGCGCAGGAGCCGCAGTAATAACAAATGAAGGCGAAGGACTTCTCATCAACGACGTATGCCTTGGCGCCGATGGCAAACAGGCAGACCTCCTAACAGTCCCAGCAGGCGGCAGCAGACAGCCGTCCACAGAGACGACTACAGCACAAAAACTTCACT
This sequence comes from Waddliaceae bacterium, assembly GCA_018694295.1. NCBI lineage: Bacteria > Pseudomonadati > Chlamydiota > Chlamydiia > Parachlamydiales > Waddliaceae > Waddliaceae bacterium. Next base: position 23,004 of record JABHNK010000004.1, on the reverse strand, counting down.
ATATGCAGATGAACGGTAAAGAGACATTCAAACACGCAGTACGGCGCATGGAAGCGTCTTCAAGAGAATGCCTGGAAAAGAGCGGCCTAACAGAAGGTGACATCACATGGATGATACCACACCAAGCGAACCTTCGTATCATCGAAGCTATAGGGAAAAGATTAAAAATCGCTGACGAAAAGGTCTTCAAAACGGTACATAAATATGGCAATACCTCAGCATCATCAATAGCAATAGCACTAGACGAACTGCTAAAAGAAAAGAGCGTGTCTTCCAAAGATAATATCCTTATGACAGCCTTCGGAGCAGGGCTTACATGGGCGACGGCGATAGTGACGAGGACATAATCATGAAGAAAAATATCATATTCATCTTCCCTGGGCAAGGAGCGCAATACGTCGGCATGGGCAAAGACTTCGCCGAGAACTTCTCTATAGCACGCGAGACCTTAGAAGAAAGCGACGACATCCTAGGAACAAAACTCTCGAAGATAATCTTCGAAGGCCCCGAAGACACCCTTACAGCAACGAAAAACAGCCAGCCGGCAATGCTAGTAAACAGCATAGCATTGCTACGCACAATAAAAGAACAAATCCCCAGCCTTCTTCCATATATATGCTCGGGGCTAAGCCTAGGAGAATACTCAGCATTGGTGGCAGCAGAAAAAGTCACGTTCCACGAAGCCCTAAACCTCGTAAGATACCGCGGACAATATATGCACGAAGCTTGCGAGAAGACAAAAGGCTCGATGGCAGCAATACTAGGGCTCTATAGCGAAGATGTCGAGAAAATCGTCTCAGACCTCAATATCCCAGAAGACCTTTGGGTGGCAAACTACAACACACCAAAACAAATAGTGATATCAGGGACGGAAAAAGGCATCGACATCGCTAGCGCAGAAGCAAAACGCCGCGGCGCAAAAAAAGTCGTACCACTAAACATCCACGGCGCCTTCCACAGTGGACTCATGAAAGAAGCACAAGATAAGCTAGCATCAAAAATTGAAGATACACAATTCTCGACAAGCGAAATAAAAGTCGTTATGAACGTAACAGGAGATTTCGTAGAAAATATCGACGATATCAGAGAAAACCTTATAAAACAGGTGACAAACTCCGTACGCTGGCAGCAGGGGATACAAGCCATCGACGCTACAAAACCCGACCTGTATGTCGAGATAGGATGCGGCAAAACCCTCACAGCGATGAATAAACGTATAGGCGTCAGCGCTCCAACAGTAAACGTCGATAAGATCGAAGACCTAGAAAAACTAGCAAAGGCTCTGGAGGAATAATGAAGGTACTAGAAAATAAGACAGCGCTGATAACAGGAGGAAGCTCCGGCATCGGAAAAGCTATAGCAAAGACGTTTGTAGATAATGGAGCAAAAGTTATAATCCTCGACGTTAATACCGAAGCAGGAGAAAACACCGCTAAAGAACTAGGAGCCGCCTTCTATAAGGTCGATGTCGCCAAAACAAAAGATGTCGCCGATACTATAGCAAATATCATCGAAACACACGGCACCGTCGATATCCTCGTCAACAACGCAGGGATAACACGAGACAGCCTGATAATGCGTATGGACGAAGATCAGTGGGATAGCGTCATAGCAGTAAACCTCAAAGCCGTATATAATACGTGCAAAGCCCTAGCACGGCATATGATGAAAGCAAAAAACGGCGCCATAATAAATATAGCATCAGTCATAGGCCTTACAGGTAACGCCGGGCAGGCCAACTACGCCGCCTCGAAAGCCGGAGCTATCGGAGTGACAAAATCCCTGGCAAAAGAATTCGCAGCGAAAAACGTGCGCGTCAACGCCATAGCACCAGGGTTCATAAGGACGGCGATGACAGAAAAACTTACAGAACAACAAAAACAAGCAATACAACAAAAAATCCCTCTCGGAACGTTCGGCGAAGCCGAAGATGTCGCAAAAGCTGCGCTCTTCCTCGCAAGCGAAGACTCCCGGTATGTCACCGGACAAGTCCTCGTCGTCGACGGCGGGATGGTTATGTAGTTCGGAGTTCGGAGTTCGGAGTTCGGAGCTTAGAATATGAATATTTACTACTAATTATAAAAAAACAGGAGAAAAGAATACCATGACAATACAAGAAGAAGTTATCGATATCGTAGTAGAACAACTCGGCGTCGATAAAGCAGACGTTACAGAAGAAAAGTCGTTCATAGAAGACCTTAATGCCGACTCTCTCGACCTCACAGAGCTTATCATGACTTTCGAAGAAGTCTTCGAATTCGATATCTCAGAAGAAGACGCCGAAGGACTAAAAACCGTCGCTAGCGTAGTAGAATACGTCGAAAAGAAAAAAGCAGAATAAAAAACGGTAAATTAATCCATGGCCTATATCGCAGCATTCACACTTTATTTCCTCATCCTCCTAGCAATAGGAATGATTTCATGGTGGCGACATAAAATAAAAACCGACAAAGATTTCAACGTAGGAGATAGGTCGCTGAACTATTGGGTAACAGCAATATCAGCACACGCTAGCGATATGAGCTCTTGGCTCTTTCTGGGATTCCCCGCAGCAATATATTCCGCAGGGCTCTTCAAAGCATGGACCGCCGTAGGACTAATAATAGGGATGTTCCTAAACTGGCAGTTTATAGCGCCGAAGATCCGTAAAGCTACAGAGAAATACGACTGCTATACCGTCTCGGGATATTTCGAGAGACGTTTCAAAGATACCTCGGGGATAATAAGTATTCTTACGGCGACGATAGCGTTCTTCTTCTTCACAGTATATCTTTCGGCAGGACTTGTTGGTATGGGTTTTCTCTTCGAGTCTGTCTTCAACGTACCATATATCACAGGGATAACAATAGGTATCAGCGTAGTAATGATATATACCTTCTTCGGAGGCTTCGTGACAGTAGCATGGCAGGATATGTTCCAAGGACTGTTCCTGCTCGTCATGATATTTATCGTGCCAATAGTAGCATTCTCTCATATCGATGGCATCGCAGCGATAACACAAGCTGCACGAGAACAAGCGATACCACTGACAATAGTGCCAAAGTCGTTTACTAAGACGATATGTGAGATATTGGGGTGGGGACTCGGATACTTCGGACAGCTGCATATACTCCTACGCTTTATGGGAATAAAACATACCGAAGAGCTGCGCAAAGCGAAATACTTAGGAATGATATGGCATATACTTACCCTTACAGCAGCAATAGCAGTAGGAACAGTAGGGATAGCATATTTTAACGGAACACTAGGCAACGCAGAGCTTGTCTTTATCGAGATGGTAAAAACATCATTCAGCCCTTTCATAGTAGGTTTCGTGCTTTGCGCAATACTAGCAGCAACAATATCGACGATGGACTCACAAGTTCTCGTCGTATCGGCAGTATTTACACAAGATGTTTATAAAAAGATCTTCCATAAAAGCGCTACACCACAACAATTGCTAATAGTATCACGGGCTACCGTCATCGCCGCAGGGATAGCGGCATATGCCATAGCTTTTGGTAAGGTAGAGACAATATATAACCTTGTGAAATACGCTTGGGCAGGAGTAGGAGCATCTTTTGGCCCCGTCCTTATCATGTCTTTCTACTCGAAGAGTATCAATAGAAACGGCGCAATAGCAGGGATAGTATCAGGGGCAGTAATAGCAGCAACGTGGGGACGAATCAATAACACCATACCAGCAATGATCCCTGCATTCGTAATAAGCGCCGTAGCAGCACATATTGCCTCGAAGGTTACAGCGAAACGCTAAGACTCATCGTCGCTATAATACCCTTCTTCGCCAACGCCGTCGTCGTCAGAAAAACCTTCACAGTAATCGTAACCTTCTGACTTGTGATAAAATATTTTTGGATCGGAAACTGTAGTAGAGAAACGCACACTCCTACGCATTGAGCTTGTAGTATTACGCTGCACGAGAATTCGTTTCCAGCCATCTACCCGTGGAGACGTTTTTAGAAGATAAGTGAGATCTTCATCGTTATGTACGGAAGAAAAGTTTCCGTGAAGATATCCTGATATAGGAAGCGTGTGGACGAGACCCCACCGGCTTGTGGTAAGGTTAAGTATACCCGTTTTTAAATGATAAACTCTGTATTCATGATCATGGCCACGGACAGCAGCTTTAGCACCAATAAGCCATAATAAAGATTGTATGATTCTGGGGTTTAAATATTTGTATGAATCATAAGCAGTATCCTCAGACATGCGTGTCCATGTGATCATCGATTCATGTGGATTAAAGGGTTTGGAAAAAAACTTTTGAGTATGCTCGTATATTTTTTGTGCATAATAAACCTGCTTGGCTTTTCTTCTAAGATCTTTGGTGGAGATATCACTGTAGATTTTTAAGATTTTTCGTGTCGAAGGGGTCAGGTCGCTACAGCGTTCGAAGATGAATTTTTCAAGGTCATGCATAGCTATCACAGTCCGTCCGCGAGGAAGAAGATTGTCAGCTATTATGGAGGGATAGCTTGTATCATCAGAACGATATGGAAGGGCGATGCTGTCACCGCCCTCTCTTATAAGCTTGGCGATATGCCCTACGACGTGTATATCCGGAGCTCCGCCATGGGAAAAGAAGACATACTGTTTAGGCTTGCCTTCGGGAGGAGTTTCATGGCAAAGACACGCCGCTAAAGGCATCCTAGCAAAAAAATGATCCTTCAAGGTGACGGTGATAACACGCCTGTGAATATAACACTTTCCGTCATGATTTCCGCGGATTAAAATAGTCTCCTTAGGATTTTTTATCTTGAAGAGGGCAAGGAGATATAATACGCCATTACTATTATTACCACGATCTATATAGTCGCCCAAAAAAGACGCCATCACTTTGGGCGTGCCGTTAGGATTGCGTATTACTAGATAGTCTTCGTCGAGATATCCTTTTCCTTTTAAGAATTCTAGATCTTCAACAACGCTTCTAACGGTGCCGTGAATGTCGGTACGCACATGAAGATGCGTTCCTGCAGGTATATCACGACGAATGACATAACCATATTCTTCTCTAGGATTATAAAATAGTTTTAAAGGAAATTTGTCCGCACAAAAAGACCGTAAAACCAGTGAAAGAGCTTCATCCGAAGGGCCAAATTTATATCCTATGTTATCATAAAAGGCCTTTGAAGGATCAAAAGAGTATTCTGATTTATCAGGATCGTCGCCAACAAAAAAACAAGGACATGCGGCTTCGCTTTTATAAAACTCTACAACCTCCCTGACAGTAGGTATTTTCTCAGAAGAAAATGGCGACGCGTGAGGATTTATAGCTTCGCAATAAACAGTTTCAGGCGGTGCTTGCGGGGGCACTACTGCGGGCGTAAAAAAAGTGCTTGATCCTACTGGTTCCATTCAAGAATTATATATATAATATCAATAATTACCAAAGAAAATTGTTCGAAGCATCATTATTGACTGATGTTACGCGCTATTACAATCCGCTATCCTCAGCGGTTACATAGCCAGCGTCGGAGTCGGTTTCTGAGGCACTATCGTCGGGCTTGACGACACCGTAAAAACGCTTTGGCCCGGAAATTATTGTTTTATGAGGGGCTTCGTCATCAGAGCGTTTCGATCTGCGGCTTATGACGTGCACTGTCCAGTGCTTAACTTTTGAGCTCGTCGTCAAAAGATACCTGGTGTCGTAGTTGCCATGATGAATAGTATGGCTATAGAGTTCTCCTGATATAGGGAGAGTATGGATAAGTCCCTGTTTTTCAGTAGAGCCTATATTCAAAGGATGGATTTGATGATAATGGTCATGCCCGCGAACAGCAGCTTTAGCGCCAATAAGCCAGAGCCAGCATTGTATGATTTCCGGCGAGTATTCCCCATAAGACAAAGATCTACAAGGACGATCATAGACCCTGCCCCACGTAAACATTGTGTTGGCCGGGCGTAATTCATCCAGAATAATTTTTTTGCCATAAACATTTATTCGTATCGCAGCATAAGTGAGTTTTGCGCGCTTCCTAAGTGCCGTGTCAGAGATAGAAACACCATCGGAGATATCTAGAATTTCGCGTATATACGGCGTCATTTCACTGTCGCGAGAAAAGATAAAACGTCTAAGAATATCGATGGAAAGCCGTCCGTCGCCGTTAACTTGAATAATGTTTTTTCCTTTTTTAGGAAGGAGAGATGCTATCATAGGGATGGCTTTATCAGGATTATAAAGTGGAAGAGCGGCGCTATCAGCGTCGCTTCTTAAAAAGTTGGCAACAATATCGACGGTATGGACGTCGAAGCAACCATGAGAGTGTTGCACATATTGCTTAGGCTTGCCTTCAGGCGGGATTTCATGGCAGGTGTATGCCGCTAAAGGCATCCGAGCAAAAAACTCTTCGCGTAGCGTCTCGGGAGGAAAACTTCGATCTATATAACAAGACCCATCATGATAACAAAGCCTATCATGGTTGCCGCGGACTAATACCACATCGCTGGGATTCTCTAGCTTAAGAGTAGCAAGAAGATATAATACACCAGTAGAATTGAAACCACGATCAATGAAGTCGCCCAAAAAAATAAACTTGACCTTGGGAGTACCGTTGTGATCTCGTAATACCTTGTAATTCTCATCGAGACATCCCATGTATTTGAGAAAATTGAGGTCTTCGATGACACTCTTAAGCGCTCCATGAATGTCGGCACGGACGTGAAGATACGTCTCTGATGCTATACTATGGCGAACAACAGGGCCATACTCTTTTTCGGGTTTGTACAGTAAAGGAAAACTATCGACAAAAGCTTTTAATGTTTCTTTGTAAATCTCTTCAGGAAGATCGACATTATAACCATAGCCGCTAGGGATGGCTTCGGGATAAGCCCAACTACATCCCTCAGAAAATCGACACTCTGCGTCCTCATAAAAACCGACGATTTCCTTGACAGAATGCCGCTCGCCAGGAGCAGGAGCCGGTATGACAAAAGCAGGTTCTACTTTCTCGAAGTAGTCGGTAAATGATGCTGTTGGCGGACTTTCTATAGGAGGCATCGAAAAAGCATAGCAGATAGCGCATTTCTGATAAAGAAATTATTGAAAAAATACTGGCTATATTGCATACTCGAAGACCGCTACAGAAAAAAATGTGAAAAGCCAAAGGAGCAATTACTAAATTGGAACCACCACCACCACCAGCAGCACAGGGTTTCCAGGAGGTTGGAGAAGAGAAATATATCGACGCGACAAGATACTTTTTCCCAGACAGTGGTTCACATGATGCTGCTGCTGCTGCTGCTGATGAAGTCAGAGAAAGTACAATACGTTGCGCTGCTCCAGTATTACATAGAAGACTGCGTTCTCATGGGGCGACTCCAATTCATGTCGCTAGACAGGCAACAGAATTTGATAGCGTTTGTCGATATGTAAATGATTTCACAACACGTTTCTCTTCTTGTCTTGGCACTTTCGTTGACGCTGTCGGAGATATATGTGAGGACTCTAGGGATAATTTAGCAAAGATTAGACGTCATTACCTAGCATTAGAAATGCTAGGTATAAAAAAGTCATCTATTTCAGAACGGCATGGGGGCCTTCTTACAGAACAACATAAGATTCTTATCGAGGACTTAAGAGCAGCCAGACAAACAGTTTCAGACGTGAAACCCGGGGAAAAAGATTATGTATTACCTCATTCAGAGCTTTGTTCGGCGCTCTTGAGGCGTAGAGCACAAAAAGACCCTCAACTTGCGATATACGCTTATCAAATACAAACAATGGATAAAAGTCTTATCAAAGAAAAATACAATCTTCAAATAAAGATGGAAAAACTAATCGAAAGGGGAAAAGGGCATTTAAAAGATATTTTAGAACAGAATCAAAATATAGTATGGGATAATTTTTTATACGTTTTAGAAGAAGTCGAATCGATGGCGCTTGAATTCATTAATGACAAGTACGATGACATTTATAAAGTTTTAATGTGTGGAGGAGTTCCTAAAAAAGAAAGGGCCAAAAGAAGGAAAAATTTTTTATCTTTAGCCTTGAAGACTGTAGATAATATAAAGACTGTTGCAGGAAAAATTCTTCTTTTAAGAAAGCTAGAAGAATCTTTACGCAAAGATTTTAGTGGATTGCTTCATGGTGATTTTTTATCCGCAGAGGTGAGAGACTTGAGATTGACGCTATCGGAATTTAGATGTGAAAAAGATAGGCTCTTTTATGGAAAACAAAGAAAAGAGGAATTCACAAGAAAACAAACAAAGTGTTTTTCTTTTGTTGATGGAAGGAATCATCACGGCGATATTTGGAGAATCTCGCATGCAAACTTTGACGGTGTAAAGTACAGCATTCAAGACATAAAAAAAACAGCGTTGGAAAAAGTCGAAGAACAAAGAGAAAACCTTCAAGAAAGCCTTGTTATGTTTTTGAAGCCGTTTTTAAAAGTAGCAAAGAGACATGTCAAGGAAGATCTTGCAGAACTACAAGCCTATATAGCTGATGGCGATGGTGCTGCAGAAGTTTTAAAAGTAGAGCCTCATAATGTTGAATTTCCTCTAACCATAGAAAGATATTTTTATAGGGAAACATTAGTAATTGATAATGTAGATGGCCAAGGAAAGACAAAATTTATAGTAGCAAAAAGTAGTTTTTTAACGATGAGAGCTGAGGTCAAGGATAGAATTGAGATGCTTGAGAAATTAAAACAAGCGTGTAGTCATAGAGAAATCGAAAGACTTATAAGATCTAAAGATCCTGAAAAAGCAATAGAGCAATTTTTTTGTGGCGAAAGTGACTATTGGAGCGACTATCTAGATAGCAAAATCGAATCGCCCTCGTGAATCCTATCATATAAGTCGACGATGTCAGCGTTTTTCATCCGCACACACCCCTTAGAAGCCGGGGTGCCGATCTTGTCTTCGTGGTTGGTGCCGTGGATGAGAATGGCGCGGAGAAAAGAATCGACAACGCGTCCTTGATCGTTGGTGCCTTTGTTGAAGCCTTTCTCAGCGCCTTCGAGAGATATTCTCCGTGACAAGACAAGGTCGTCATCAACATTGATAACGTATGGATTCCATACCTCTCCGGTTGGTTTTCCCCCGCGTAATATGCCTCCAGGGGGAGACATGTCGCCGGACTTTTTCTTGATATAGTGTATGCCAAGAGGAGTCTTGCCGCTATCAAGGATCTGCCCCGTTCCTTTTGATGATGTAGAGATAGGGTACTTCTTGGAGATAACGCCACCCTCATAAAGAACAAGCTCCTGTTTAGTAACATCGACGACGACACACGTTTCATGGGAAGCAACAAAGGCATTTATATTATACGTTACTGTCGATGTAAAGCCTCCAAAACATACCGTGAGGAATAAAAACGACAACATATAAAATTTCTTCATACGACTTTCTCATAGAATAATATAAATATTGAATAGTGCCTATGACAAAACTATTTTTCAACATTAAAGATCGAAAGGATCGCGAGCTTCACACATCTCCCCGAGGAGAGTCTGGTGGTGGTAACTATGAACTTTGACATCCTGGACACTCCCGATGAGGCTTTTATCTCCAGGGAAAAGAGTGTTCTTCCAGCAGCGCGTCCTGCCTTTTAGCATGGTAGCATCGCGGAAGTTTACCTCTTCGACAAGGACCTCTACAGTGTCCCCAAGAATCTTCTGTCGCTGCTGCGAGCATATATCATTCTGCAGGGCGATGAGTTTCTGCAGCCTTTCATCTTTTACCTCTCGAACGATATCATCATCCCAACGCTCCGCTGCCGTGCCTTTGCGGGTACTGTATGCGAAAAGAAACGCCATATCATAGCGTACCTTTTCCATGACGTCATACGTCATCATAAACTCTTCGTCGGTCTCAGTAGGAAATCCTACTATGATATCAGTGCCAAGAGCGACGTTAGGGACGATCTCACGGAACATAGCAATCTTTTCGAGGTACTCTTCAGCGGTGTATTTCCTGTTCATCTTCTTCAAAACTCTGTTGGATCCCGCCTGTATAGGGAAATGTATGAACTCACAGAGCTTAGGGATGTCACGGACGGCTTCCATAAGCTCACGGGTGATGTCTTTGGGGTGGCTCGTCATAAAACGTATGCGTTCGATGCCGGGGATCTTCTCAAGAGAATACAAAAGATCATGGAACCGGATATTCCACGACGCCTGGTCTTTGCCGTAGCTGTTGACGTTCTGACCCAACAACGTTATCTCTTTATATCCCTCGCTAGCAAGATGTGTACACTCGGTGATAATGTCTTCAATGGGACGCGAAACCTCACGGCCCCTAGTATAAGGGACGATACAATACGAGCAGAAGTTGTTGCAGCCGCGGATTATCGATACGTAAGCCTTGACTTTGTCTTCACGAGAAGCAAGGCGGAAGTCGACGTCGTCATGAAATACATCATCGGCGGCGATAGAATGTTCCTTTCCACTAAGAACGTCGTCGAGGACGGCATTGAGGTCGCCGATATTATTCGTTCCCAAAACAAAATCAAGATAGGGGAGTTTAGAGAAAAGCGATGCCTTCTTCGAAGAAGCCATACACCCCGTGATGCCGATGATGGGTCTGTCGGTACGAGAACGACACAACATCCCCAATTTGCCCATGACCTTACGCTCGGCGAGATCCCGGACAGAACACGTGTTGAAGATGAGCATGTCAGCAGAACTCTCGTCGAACGACTGCACAAGACCACGACGCTTCAAAAGCCCTACCATAACCTCCGAGTCGAGCTCGTTCATCTGGCAGCCATACGTTTTCAAAAAAAATGTCGCTATCTTCCTAGTCATAATTAATCTCTTAGTAAAAATAAAAAGACAGTATACGCGTTTTTACCCATGATTGCCACCTAATCTTGTCTATCACGGCATTTTACTTACAAAACACTTGGCAAAAATCTACGATGAGCGTATCATAGCAGTTTCTCTTACGGATGTTATGCGTCAATCTTGCTTTAGTGGTGTAGCGAAAGGAGTAAGATGCAAGTATCTCCGACAAGCCAAGCTTTGAAGAGCTGGGTGAGGAGGAATACGTAGCAGGTTGCTCTTTGCAGCACGCCAATAAAGTTAGAGTGATGCATAACGTCAGTTATGGTGAAAAGTATAAACACAAGACAGTTAAGGATTATCATTGAATGGATAACAACAAAAAAACGTATATGGCTAAGAAGGAAGAAGTGAAACGCGGATGTTTCCTCTTCGATGCCGAAGGAAAGACATTAGGGCGTCTCGCTTCTGAGATCGCTAAGATATTACGAGGGAAGCATCGTCCTACGTTCACTCCTCATGTTGATACCGGTGACAGAGTCATCGTCGTCAATGTCGAGAAGGTGATGGTTACTGGCGCTAAAGAAGCGCAGAAGATATACCGCCACTACACAGGACATGTAGGAGGACTTCGAGAGACGAAGTACCAGACCGTAAAAGAACGTCACCCAGAGCGTATCTTGCAACATGCCGTAAAAGGTATGATGCCTAAGACAAAACTCGGAAGGGCACAGATGAAAAAGCTACGTCTTTTCGTCGGTGGAGAGCATAACATGCAGGCACAGAAGCCTATCGTCGTACAATAAATTTTTCTAAAGAGAGAACAGCACAACCATGGCAAATAAATTAATAGAACATATCGGAACAGGACGTCGTAAAAGAGCGGTCGCTAGCGTACGTTTACGTCCAGGAAAAGGCATCGTCAAAATCAATGGACGTGCTTTCGAAGATTATTTCACACTAGAGCTTCAGAGAAAAGTCGTAAATGCTCCTCTTATGAAGGTCGGCCTCGAAGGTCAATACGACCTCGTCGTACGTATCAAAGGCGGAGGCATCGAAGCACAAGCCGTGGCAACACAGCTTGGCGTTTCACGCGCCCTTGTCAAAGAAGACGAAAATCGTCGCCAAGACCTCAAAGCTTGTGGCTTCTTGACTCGTGACCCACGGAAGAGAGAACGTAAGAAATACGGTCTTGCTGGAGCACGTAAGCGTTTCCAATTCTCGAAGCGTTAATCGCTACACGAGAGCATTTCTCAATATACAAAAGCCTCTTCGGAATTTTTCCGACGAGGCTTTTTTGTTTCGTTACTGATGTTACGCGTAACGTCAGTTTGTTATATTTTTCGGAGAGCCAGACAGGGTGAGAGTCGTACCGATTGTGATGGTGAGAGTTTCTCCCGAGCGTGTTTTTACGGTTACGGGAGAAGCGATACCTAAAGACAGTGCCGCCGCTGCTGATCCGGTGCCGCAGGCGAGGGTCTCGGCTTCGACGCCAGTCTCGTAGGTGCGAATGTATATCATACCGTCTTTATACAAGACGAAATCGACGTTAGCGCCTTTCGGGGCGAAGGCTTCATGGTAACGGATTTCTTTTCCTATGGTTTCGACGTCGATGTTTTCGATGTCATCGACGGTGATGACATAATGAGGCACGCCGGTATTAATAAATATTCCGGAATATTCCGTGCCGTCGTCAAGGGTGATAGCAACATTTTCTGCTTTCGATGGCATCGGCAATGTCGTAGTAACAACACCCTCGTCATAGGAAAGATGCATGACTCCACGATCAGTTTCTATGGCAGCGTTTTCTGTGCATAGCCCATTATCATAACAATACGCCATAGCACAACATATCCCATTGCCACACATAGAAGCCCGGCTTCCGTCTCTGTTGAAGATAAGTATCGCAACATCGGCGATATCAGAAGGGGACACGACGATGACACCATCGTCACCACCACATGTTTTTGTGATATTGGCAGGAACGTCGCCATCGATGATGACGAAACTGTTCCCTGCCTGTGAGTATCGTTGATACTGCATTATATTTTATCGAAGTCGTCGACGATAGCATCGAGGAGGCCGAAATCTAGAGCTTCTTGTGCTGTCATCCATGAATCGCGGTCGATGATCTTATCGATGTCTTCGGCTTTCTTGCCAGTAGCTTCGACATATATCGCTATAAGACTTTTTCTCATCTTTATTATCTCGCGAGCCTGGATTTCAAGGTCTGTAGCCTGCCCTTCGATGATGCCATGGATCGATGGTTGGTGGATCATTATCCTGGCTCTCGGCGTAGCAAGACGCTTCCCCGGAGCAGCACATAGGCTAAGTATCGAGCCCATAGAAGCCGCAACGCCGGTGACTAGCGTCGTAACAGGAGATTTCATCATCTTCATCTGGTCCCACAGAGCAAAGCCAGCATCGATAGACCCTCCAGGAGAGTTTATAACAAGGACGATAGGCTTGGTGTTGTCGAGAGATTCAAGATACCAAAGCTTACGGATTATCTTTTCGACGCTCTCAGACGTTACAGCGTCGGAAAGGAAAATACGACGCTTCTCGAGGAGCATCTCGTCAATTTTATCGTCGATAGTCTTAGGTTTTTCTATTTCAGCCATACAATGATTTCCTTATGTGGTTGTTGTTAACATTATCTCTATCTTGTACAAGATTTCATCTTTTTTGTTGAGCATTTATTCCTTTTCTTTTCCTACTCCGAACCCCGAACTCCGATTTTTTCACCACAGAGGACACAGAGAGCACAGAGAGGAAGGCGGGCGGGCTAAGGGTTTCACCCCTAGAACCCCGAGGATTTTAAAAAGTTTACAGTTCGCCATTCACAGTTTGCCGTTCAAAAACGGGGGTCTGGGGGAGAATCCCCCAGCCATATTCTTTTTTTCTCTGTGTTCTCTGTGTCCTCTGTGGTGAAAATTCCTATTCCTATTCCTATTCCTATTCCTATTCCTATTCCTATTCCTATTCCTATTCCTATTCCGAACTCTGAACTGATAGCCGAATTCCGAACTTTTTATTCACTTATATCAAGATCGTGATATAGCGGGAAATTTTTAAGCATCTTGGAGACAGCATTATTTGCACTCTCCAAAACACCAGAAGATATAACATATTTCGCCTTGCTGGAACCTTCGGGGATCGTCGCTTCTAAAACATCGACGATGATGTTAGCTATACTTTTCATTTCTTCGGCACCAAGGCCTAGCGTCGTCGTCGCCGGCGTACCGATACGCACCCCAGAAGTATACCAAGGGCCATTAGGATCAGAAGGGATAGAGTTTCTATTAACGGTTATCCCAGCCTCACGAAGAGCGCTCTCGGCATGACGCCCAGTGATACCATATTTCGTGACGTCGATGATAACAAGGTGGTTGTCAGTGCCTCCAGTAAGAAGCATAGCTCCTCCCTCCAGAAGACCTTCGGCAAGGGATTTGGCATTGTCGATGACGTTGCTGGCATATTCGCAAAACTCCGGCTGCGAAGCTTCGCGGAACGCTACGGCTTTCGCCGCCATAACGTGGGGCAAAGGCCCTCCCAAGACAAGAGGACATCCCTTGTCGACGATGTCAGCAAATTCCTCAGTACATAGGATGAATCCGCCACGAGGGCCTCGCATGGTTTTGTGGGTCGTAGACGTTATAATGTCGGCATAAGGGACAGGATTGTACTCTCCAGTGATGGCCTTCCCGGCGACAAGGCCAGCGAAATGGGCGATGTCGGCAATAAGAACAGCACCGACGCTTTCGGCGATGTCTTTCATCTTAGCGAAGTTTATCAGACGTGGATATGATGAGTAGCCGGCAAGCAAAATAGCAGGCTTCTCTTTGCGAGCCTGCTGTGCTATGGCGTCGTAGTCGAGAAGCCCAGTTGTAGCATCGACGTCATAGCTGACAGATTGCATCATCTTCGAAGAGATATTATGCCGATATCCGTGGGTAAGGTGCCCACCAGACCCCAACGACATACCCATTATCTTCTGTGAAACCATCAGCTGCCGCACCTTCTCATATTCTTCGGCAGTAAGAGCGTCGATATTCTTCTTGCCAAGAGCCTCAACCTCCTTGTCCTGATACCTCTTGACGAGTACCGCCCAGAAGGCGACAAGGTTTGCGTCACACCCAGAATGTGGCTGTATGTATGCATGGTCGGCACCAAAAAGCTTCCTGAGGGTCTCGGTGCCTTCGGCCTCGATACCATCGACATTGCCGCATCCTGCATAAAAACGGTGATACGGCGAGCCTTCAGCATATTTGTCGGTAAGAAGGTTCCCCATAGCAAGCTGTACAGCGAAAGAAGAGTAGTTCTCTGAAGCGATAAGCTTCAAATGTGACCTTTGATCACGAAGCTCTTGGACGATAGCATCGGCAATGCTAGGGTTCTCGATAGCAAGGTGGTCCAAAGCAGCACAATATGCTACAGTAGGAAGATGCCGGCTCCCAGCAGAGGTCTTCTCCAAATATTTTTCAAGGCGAGACATTATAAGGCTCCTACATAATTTTCTATAACGTTATATATCATAAACACCTTTGTTGTACAGACGAAGATTGTAGGAGCCTTTTCATTGATCATTGATAATTGATCATTGTTTTGCCCGCTATTTTTTGGTTGTGGATAAACAAAGATACGTGATAAACTATTAGTTTCAAAATGTAATAGTTAAAAGGATGCTTATGTTAGAGACTTTAAACAGTATACTGCAGATACAAGAACTCGATATGAAGATGATACGCCTTATGCGCGTAAAACAAGAGCGACAGAAAGAACTCGCCAATATCTACAATCTTAGGAACGACCTCCATAAGCAGCTCGACGTTAAAGAGCAGGAAATCCTAGAGATAAAGAAAAACGTGCGCCTCAGCGAGACCGCTATCGCCGAAGCAGAAGAAAAAGTAAAGAGCCTCGAAGGCCACCAGGAAAGCGTCAAGAAAGTCGACGAATTCAACGCCCTAAGCCACGAGATCGCCGCCGCTGGAAGACAGCGTATGCATAAAGAACACCAGCGCGATGAACTCCTTGAGAAACTCATCGAAGAGGAAGAAAGCCTTAAGAGCCTGCAAAGCCACGCTAAAGAGAGCGAGGAAAGCAGCAAAACTTATGAAGAAGAACTTCTTGGAAACATAAAACATATCAACGAAGAAGGCACTGTGATAAAAAAAGATCGCGATGCACTGAAAGTTGGTGTCGATCAAGAAGTACTTGCCATATACGAGAGGCTTTTCTTCAACAAAAAAGACCGCGTTGTTGTCCCTATAGAAAATAGAACCTGTAGCGGATGCCATATCGTCATAACCGCGCAACACGAGAACCTCGTAAGAAAATGCGAGAGACTTGTCTTCTGCGAACACTGCTCGAGGATACACTACTGGCAAGAAAGCGCCGCTATCGAAGAGTCCGTCGTCGCCACGAAAAAACGCCGCCGTAAGACGACAACAACAAAGAAGTAATAGAATTGAATGCCCGTATCTCGGGCAGCAATTTTTTCCCTTACCACTGGGAAGATAGGCAATCGCCGCGGCGCTAAAACGCCGGGGAGGAAAGTCCGGGCTTCATAGGAGAGGATGCCGGCGAAACGCCGGGGGCCGTAAGGCTACGGAAAGTGTAACAGAAAATATTCCGCTGACGCTTATGCGACAGAGAGGCTGAAAATTCTGACTTCGAGAGTCAGACACACGCAGGGAAACCCGCGGTGATATAAACCCCATCCGAAGCAAGGAAAAGGAAAAGCACGATGTCGTCTCCGCGACGCTTTTCCTCACAATCCGCTCGAGGGCTGTGGCAACACAACCCCTAGACGAATGATTGTCCACGACAGAATCCGGCTTATCGTCTTCCCAGTGGTTTTTTCAATTATCAATTATCAATAAAAGTAAGCACTGTTCATTGATCATTGATCATTGATCATTGAAATAGCTATACGCTATTTTATGCGTTCGAAGAATTCTTTTCTTAGGCTTTTGTCGTCGTGGAAGGCTCCTAAGAGGATATCGGTTTTTGTTACGCTTGCCGTGTCGTTGATGCCGCGTGTTGTCACACACATATGCTGCGCTGTTAACGCTACGGCAACAGAATCTGTCCCCAATACCATCTTTAGACTGTCGGCGATCTGTGCCGTTAGACGCTCCTGGAGCTGTGGTCTTTTACAGAAATAGTCGACGACCCTGTTTATCTTCGAAAGGCCGATAAGCTTGCCGTTAGGGATATATGCGATGTGGGCGCGCCCGACGAAAGGAAGGAAGTGATGCTCGCAGAAGCTGCTGACGGTGATGTCTTTGACTAAAACGATATCGTCGTTATTACAGCGGAATGAGTCTTCGACGAAGGTTATCGTCGGAAAATTTTCTTTCTTAAGCCCAGAAAATATCTCTTTTACATACATCTTACCGACACGATATGGAGTGTTGGCAATAGAATCGTCGGAAAGGTCTAAACCCAAAATGTCCATGATGCCTTCGAAATGCTCGGCGATGGCGGAAATCTTAAGGTCGTCGGTAGGATATAGAACATTATCAGCATGCGGCGAAGGAAAATTAGTCGTAGCAGCACATATTGCTTCTTCTATAGCATCCTCTTCAGCAAAAGCTAGGTCGTCAATAGTCATTATAACATGGTCCTTTTTTGTCGTGTTATCTCTCCAGCAACGACGGCGAAGGCATTCGCGACGTTTAGGGAGTTCTTTCTTCCATATTGTGGTATATATATAACATAATCGGCGGCTTTAAGGAAAGCATCAGAACATCCATACTCTTCGTTGCCGACAGCGAGGGTGAAAGTCTCAGGGAATACGAAGCTATTAAGAGGGATGGCATCTTCGGCGGTCTCTACAGCAATAAGAGGTCTTGGAAGGTCTTCGATAGAAACATCACGGTGACACTCTACCCAAGACTCGGCACCCATGGCAGTGTCTTTAACCTGCTTGTTGTCGGTGAAAGCCGTCTCCGAAGAGAAATGTATAGAGCCTAACCCCATAGCCTCTACGGTCCTGATGATACTGCCAACGTTGTGAGCAGAACGTATATTTTCAAGGTATATCGCTATAGGTAGCGCCGGAGACGAAACAACGTCAGCGTCGCCAGTACGCACGCGAGGAAGAAGGTTGTGCTCTTTGTGGTATACCTGACCTTTTTTACAGTGGTAGTGGTACCTGTCGGCGATAGCTTCTAATGTGAATTCTTTAAGGGATTCTTCTCCAAGCCATGACGCCATAGCATCATATTCTCCGCCAAGGCCTTCATATTCTTTGTCGGCAAGAATGGAGTCATATAACACCCTGACAAGCTCACAGGCCTTCTTATGCTGCTGCTGTTTCGGTAGAGAAAGGAATTTTTCTTTTGAAAAGACTTTCATTGTTATTTTTTTCGTTTTCCTAGGTAATCTTCAAGGCCGCCGTCGAAATATCTTATGCCTCCATCTTCAAAGGCGATGATCTTCGTAGCAGCATGGTCGATAAGGTCTCTGTTGTGGCTTACGAATATCGCCGTGCCCTTATATTCCTCGATACCCCACGCCAACGCCGATACGGCTTCGAGGTCGAGGTGGTTGTCGGGCTCGTCAAGGACGATAACATTATGGTCGTCGAGCATCATAGCAGCTATGATGATACGCGCCGTCTCTCCACCAGAAAGCGTTCCTACGGCTTTGAAGGCATCGTCACCGCCGAAGAGCATCTTACCCATGACACCGCGGATGTCCTGATCGTAAGAGCCAGAATGTCTGCTGTTAAGCCAGTCGAAACTGTTGACGGTCTCGCTTTTGTCGATGAGCTCGCCGTGATTCTGAGGGAAATAACTTACTGCAACGTTGTGGCCAAGGACAACCTCGCCGCTGTCAGGAGACAAGGCGCCGGCAATCATCTTGGCAAGAGTAGTCTTGCCCCTGCCGTTGTTGCCGATTATGGCAACTTTATCACCACGGGAGATCTCTACAGAGAAGTCTTTTATGACATCAACGTCGTCATAACCCTTGCTGACATTCTCGATCTTCAAAACAACCTTTCCAGGCTTGACTTCCGAAGGATAAAATCTTACATACGGACGCTGGATATTCGACTTCTTAAGGTCTTGAGGCTGCAAACGCTCGATCTCCTTGAGACGCGACTGCACCTGGCTAGCACGCGTTCCTGCGCTGAACTTCGTGACGAACTCCCTAAGCTTGGCGATCTTCTTCTCTTTGGACTTCGCTTCGTGTTCGGCGCGCTCGTGGACAGATGTCTTGGCGACAATCATATCGTCATAATTACCAGGATACATGATTATCGTCTCGTAGTCGATGTCGGCGATAGCAGTAGTTACCGCATTGAGGAAATGACGGTCGTGACTGACGACGATAAGCGTTCCCTTGTAATCTTTAAGAAAGCCTTCGAGCCATGTTATAGAATCGAGGTCCATATGGTTTGTCGGCTCGTCAAGAAGCAACGCCTGCGGGTTGCCGAATAACGCCTGGCATAACAATACGCGGAATTGCATGTCCGACGGAAGCATATGCATCTTCTTAGTATGGTCGTTGATGTCTATACCAATACCCTCTAGGAGGATCTCGGCGTCGCTGTCGGCAGAATACCCGTCTTCTTCGGCGATGACCTCTTCGATCTCTCCAAGGCGTAGACCTACAGTATCGGTGATCTCCTGCTCATATAAACCATCGCGCTCCTGAAGGACGTCCCACAGCCTTTTGTTTCCCATGATGACGACTTCGAGAGCCGTGTAGTCGCGGAAAGCTTCGATGTTTTGCTTAAGAATCCCCACGCTAGGAGGTAGCGTTATATTTCCTGTAGTAGAAAATTCGGCGCCGGCGATTATCTTGAAAAGCGTCGTCTTGCCACAGCCATTAGGGCCAGTAAGGCCATAACGGATCCCAGGGTTGAAAGTCATTGTTACGTCTTCGAACAACGTTCTGCTGCCAAAGCTCTTCGATATGCTGTCTAATGTTATCATCTTCTTAATATTAATGGGTTATGAGTTTTTTTAAAAAAGAACTATACCACAACGGAAGACAATTATCAATGATCAATTGTCAATTATCAATAAAAGTAAGTATTTATCACTGATAACTGGTCACTGATTACGCTCTTGGATGCGCCTTGTCATAGACGGCTTTCTTGTGTTTCGTGGAGATATGAGTGTATATCGTTGTGGTGTTTAGTGAAGAATGTCCCAGCAATGTCTGTATCGTCTTGAGGTCCATGCCATTCTCCAGCCAATGCGTCGCTATGGTATGACGTATCGTGTGGGGCGTCACCTTCCCGGCAAGACCGCTGGCAAGGAGGTATTTGTAGAACTTCCTGTCGACGGAACGCGGTGACAGCCTCGTTCCCAGCTTGTTGATGAAGATCGCTTTTTTATCGACTTCGGCAAGGTGCCCGTCGATGTCTTTGTCCCTCTCAGGATGGTCGAGATATTCCTGTATCCAGTCGGCGGCATTCTTGGTGATAGGGACGATACGCTCTTTCTTGCCCTTTCCCTCGAGGCGTAACAACAGCTGCTTGGGGTTGAAGTCTTTGCGGTCGAGCATGACGAGCTCGCTGACGCGCAAACCCGAGCTGTAGAAAATCTCCATGATGCACCTGTCGCGGAAACCAAGATATCCCGATGTGTCGGGCTGGTCGAAGAGACGCTGAACCTGGTCGTACGACAGGAAAAACGGCAGATTTTTGTCGACCTTAGGGCTCTCGATGTCTTCGACAGGATTGGAACATACGAGTTTCTGATTATAAGAATATTTGAAGAAAGTCCGCAGCGAAGAAAGACGACGCGCTATAGTCCTTCTGCTTGTGTTGTTTTTGGTAAGGTATGCCAAAAAGCCGCGTATCGTTCTCTTGTCGATGGCGTCGAGGTCGAGGATAGCGTCGGAAATCGTCCCGCGGTCGTCGTAGCTTTGATTATAACGGATCTTTTCGGGGCAGTCTTTGGCGGCAATATGCAGGGCCTTAACTTCTAGGTAATTCTTCAGGGAATTGAGGTCTATAGCGTAGTTTCTTATAGTATGGTCCGAAGCATTCTTGACATTACGAAGATACTCGAGAAATTGGTACGCTGAACGTATAAACATAAAACCTCCACAACAAAAAAACCAGTGTCCACAAAACTCCCTTTTTATACCATAGATATTAGAGGAAATACGATATTTTTTTTGACCTGGGATTGGTATTAGGTGGCAATCATAGGTTTACCTTGCCCGCTTTACTATATGAAGACTGGAAAGAGCAGCAGGCGGGTTGCGCCTTTTTCTAGCAGAGCGATCTTGGAAGAAAGGATGCTGTAATGCGTCTTCTGGAGTAATCCTTTCCTCTGGCTTATATTTAAGCATTCTTGTGACAAGGTCGATAAAAGCTTCCAAACGAGGTCTTTCAGCATCTCTAATAGCGCGACTGTTTCTTATGTGGTGTCTCAATCTAGTAGGTCTAGGTATACCCTCAATATTTTGCATAAAAGCTCTCATAGAGTCTTGTTGGAACAATGGACTGCTCTTCAAAAGATCTTCAGGAGGAAGACCTAGCATGTCAACGAATAAAGTAAATAAAGCTTCGTGTGATTTTTTTGGAAAAAGAGGCTTTCCTGTGTAAAGCTCAACGAGAATACAACCAAGGCTCCACATGTCAATAGGAGTCTCTAATGTTTTACCAAAACCCATAACTAATTCGGGAGGCCTATAGAAAGCGGATACATGATATTCGTGGTTCATAATCTTCGTTCTTGTTAAGCAGGAAGAGCCAAGGTCGATAATCTTGACAATCGATGGAGTTATTCCAGCACTAGTAGGATTAAAGAATGTCATTATATTTTCAGGTTTCATGTCGGCATGGACAGTGCCCGAGTCTACAAGAAAGTGTAATGCTGTCAATAATTGAGGAGAATAACTTCTGATAAGGTTAAGGGGCAGTCGTATACAAGGAAACATAGTAGTCCTTAATATGTGTAAATCCTTATGACCTCTTGGAAATATCGTCATTGGCGCAATAGAGTGAAGTTTTATGCCTGCGGGAGGGCGCGTAGTAGTAAAAAGATCCTTACCGTCTAATAAAGCTTCAGGGAAAAGAACTGAAACATCACGGTCTTTCCAAAATTTAGAGAGTTTTTTTAATTGTTGTAATCTGGCTAGAGTTTTGAATTCGTCACGAGTGCTTCTTAAGTATTCGTCTCCTAAGGTAGACACTTTTACTGCCAATGGTGATGGGTCCGTTATACGGTGCGCCTGAAAAACTGTGCCGTAAACTCCTTGTCCAAGAAGTGGGCTTCCTGTTTCTAATATGATATTATGATAGTGAGCAACTTCTTGTAGATGCTTTTTCATCCTCGCTACTTGAAAAACACGCCTTGATATATAGGACATTCTATCGGTTGTTATACGAGGGGCAATTCTTGGAAGCGCTTTTGAGATAATTTCATAAGGACATCTTGTTTCTGTCATAAAAGAGCTTATTAGATGCTCTCTAGACATATCATAATGCCTATTTATTCGATGAACAAGATCATAAAGGCTCATTTCGCTAGGATTGAGTCCCTCGCAAATGATTTCGGATAAGACGAAAGCGATTTCTTTGTTAGCTATTTCTACATGATGAACACACAAAAGTTCCATTTTTTGTTGTATATTAGAAATTAAAGGTCTGTAATTTGC
Source organism: Waddliaceae bacterium (assembly GCA_018694295.1). Classification (NCBI taxonomy): domain Bacteria; kingdom Pseudomonadati; phylum Chlamydiota; class Chlamydiia; order Parachlamydiales; family Waddliaceae; species Waddliaceae bacterium. The sequence goes on along the minus strand of JABHNK010000004.1, from coordinate 649 downwards.
TGCACTATAGGCAGGAAAGCGTTTTGATATATCATAAAAAGCGTTGAGCATATCTGTAATTATCTGAGGAGATTCGCTGCTATACAAAAATTGAGTACCATATTGAGCATGGTTTTTTTTAAGATGATAAAATAGCCCAAAATGAATCTGTTCAAGGCTATAGCCGTTGGGCCTATCTGAACTCTTAGAGAGCTGCTGTATAGCATAGATTGAATCTTTGTCAAAGTACGCAGTTGAAAATGAGATTATTTGAGGACGACCACCATCATATGGCGTAACAGTGATAGCAGCTTTATCACCCTCAGTAAATAGTTGCAACATCTCTTCAGCAGTGCGCTGCCTGGCGACTTCGATAGGAACTACAGAAGAATAAGAAGATGACGCATCAGATGATTCAGGAGAGGAGGGATTTCTTCTTTCTGGTTGACGTTGAGTAAATTGTGAAAGATCTGCAGCGCCTGTGGTGAAAGCAGAAACCACTGGGGGAATATTAGGAGACATTGTTTTTAAACCTTTAATTTTTAAAGAAATATAGCATAAAAAGAGGTATTCCTTCAAGAAATATATATAATAAAGAGCTTATTATCAGAGGCCTTTTATAAAAGGATGCTCAAGAGCTTCTTTTGCGGTGATGCGTCTTTCGGGGTCT
>JABHNK010000003.1 GCA_018694295.1 Waddliaceae bacterium | reverse complement strand
CACAAGCTTCTTTAAAAGTGCTTTGCTGATGGCAGAGTCGCCCTTTTCCATAGGCTTGATGAAAAGGTTGCGGAACTTCTTCTTGCTAGGCATATAATTCGGCAGTACTATATCAAAAAGAGCTTTAAGCTCCATGAGATTATTCTCTATAGGAGTACCAGTAAGACCTACAGCCATAGTAGAAGGTATCTTCAGAAGAGCTTTGTGGACCTTGCTGTTGTGGTTCTTCGCCACCTGTATCTCATCGAAAATAGCGACGTCGAAAAACTCAGAAGAAAGATGCTCTATGTCGCCGCGAGCTATGCCGTAAGACGTGACGACGATGTCATTATTCTCGACGACACGACAAACATCTTCCCTGTCAGGACCATGATATATCGCTACAGACATGCCAGGAAGAAATTGCCGTATTTTGTCTTCCCAGTGGTATATCACCGACGTAGGACAAACCACAAGGAAAGACGCCTCCCCACGGTTTTTGTTCTTGACGGCAGCGAATAGCGCCATCGCCTGGTGTGTCTTTCCAAGACCCATATCGTCGCAAAGAAGACCCGAAAGACCATAAGAATATAACGACCACAGCCACTGTATGCCATCTTCCTGATAGTGCCTAAGGCTGCTATTCAAGCCTGTAAGGTCGTAATCCTTTTCAGCGGCGCCGTCACCAAAAATATCGAAAGACTTCTCTTCGTCGTCAAAGAACCCCACCTTTTTTATCTTGACGGTAGGCATCGCTATGCTGCCCCTAGTGATATTCTCGGCGACGATGTCATAAAGCCAGCGATATCGCTCTTTGGCGACGTCGATGACACGGCGATGCCGGAACTTTTCAGGGAGCATGTCCTCTTGAGGCGTCTTGTAGAAACCCGCCCCAGCGACATATAGGTATTCTCCAAAGATTAAGACCTCAGCACCAGAAAACTCCTCTGCAAGAGAATATTCGGGAGCGATGACAACACCATCGTCGCCATAAGAAATAGTTAGACCTATAGACTTATACGGAGACTTTTCGGCGAAGAAGCCTGCGACGCCTTCGCATTCTTCGAGGTTTTCCTTAATAAAAGAAGGAACCTTTTTACGCGTAATGACGATGCCAGGACGTATCGTTGTAGATTGGTGAGACGGCGTCTTGGCATAGAAACCTGAGCCTCTGATAAAGACCCACTGCCCGAAATCGCAAACGCCAACATCGTCGCTATCGCTACGCGCTGAGAAGATAAGACGTTTGTCCGTGACTTCATAGCCTATAGCGTCATGGACTTCAGAGAGGTGCGTATGGAAGCCTTCATGGGTGTTGAGCCACGACTTGTTGGCATCGACGAATGCGGAGATAGCGTCGCGAGAGATTATCGTCGGTGATGCAGGAAATCGCGATGGCGCTATCTTATAAAAACCGTGGCCCTCACAGAAAACCCAACGCCCGAAGACGTGTGATGACCCAGTTTGTAGATCACCAACGACGAAAAGATATGGAACGACATGAAAATTCCAATCTTCGTCGAAGAAAAGATCATAAGAAATAGGGGGCTCTTCACCATGAACGGTGATATCGACACCTTTATGCTCGATAATATGGTAATATTCTTCAAAAAATGCCTCTACGTCAGCAGCAGGGATCTCGCCACGATCCAGAAGAGGATGTTTCTCTTCGGAGAAAAAACCTACCTCAGGGACATACTCCCAAGGGCCTATGGTAATACGTTGCTCTTCAGGGATATCACGAAACTTCCGCTGGTGTTCACGGTAATGACGAAGAGATGATTCATCGCTAGTGATGGTGAAGCTTGACGATGTTGTGTTGTATGATATCGTAGCAATAAACTCTTCACCATAAGAATATACCTGCAATGGCGACGATACCGTTGTTAAAGAGGGGATTATCGCTATAAGGTCTTCGGCGGAAAGAGAACATGAGACCATAATCTCCGAAGTTTTTACCTCTAGACCAGTTATCATCTTGGTGTCGTCGGTGATAAAACTCAGCATGTAGTCTTTACCACTATTTTGATATGCCATAAGCATCATAGCGATGTCGGTCCATGGCGATAGCTTATAGCGTAAAGCGAAACTCGGACGCCCCTGATGCCATAAAGACAAATCTTTGGGCGTTATGCTGAAGAACTTCAAAGAGTTGTATTCCGTCTCCTTGTGGCGGTTTATCAGCATAGACTCAAGAGTCTCTTGCGCAGAAGGCGCCGTGGCATTAATAGAAAACCCACCATTTTCTATGATGTAATGCCCCGAAGAGACCTCTTTGAAAGAAGCTGTACCATTGGCAATGAAGAGGCGTAGGAAGATAGCGTTCCATAGTGATTGCTCAAAACGATGATGAAGAGGGGAGTCGTTGACGCCAAAGATATAGAGATATGCCGTGGCGATATGGACGCACGGGCTTTCATCGGAAGAGCAGGAGCAAAAGGTTTCTATAAGGGCGTCGTTATCGTCGAACCGAAGGAAAGGCCAGAACTCTTCGTTGCCATCGACGATGCACACCTGGTAAACACCGATATCGAAGCGGATGTCACTGACGCATCCTTTGGCGATACTCTCTTCAGCGTCAAGCTGATACGGCTCTAGGAAGTTAGGAAGGATCATGGATTAACCAAATAAAATAATACTGCCTCTATTGTACATAAAATCACCTTTCACACGCAATAATAGATTAAGACTAGGATTTTTCACCACAGAGCCACAGAGCACACAGAGAGCGCCCACTGCGCAGAGCGCGCGCAGCGGACGCACAGCTGTCGCCATTGTCGTTGATTGTACTTCCTTTCTTTGTTTTTCCTATAGCAAACGTAAAGATACAATCTTACTATTACGACAACGTCGAGAGGGGGCACTACCGTGTCCGGGTGAAAGGATAGCGTATAGGAATAGCGTATAGTGTAGAGTTATAGTTCACCGTTCACCGTTCACCGTTCAAAAAAGGGGGTCTGGGGGAAATCCCCCAGCCAGATTGTTTTATTTCTCTGTGTCCTCCGTGGCTCTGTGGTGAAAAATCCTATTCCGAAATTCGGTACAGTTCACCAACATGGGTAACACCTAGTTGAGGTCGATGTCGACTAATGGCGTCTGTGCATAGTCGTCTTTGCTTATCTCATTGTCGCTGGAGATTTTTTTCTGTAGTATCGCATTACTGTCTTCGAAGACCATTTCCCATGTAGGAGTTTCTGAACTAGAAACTATTTCTTCGAAACTTTCAAGGTATGAGCCGGTATACCAGCTGCCTTCATTTGTGTATCCGCGTGAGCGTTCGCCAGGAGAGCTGCTCGATGTTATGATAACCCCCTCTGTTTCAAGGAAAAGCGCTCTGTAGTTGTTTATCAGTGTAATATAGTTTCTATATGGCGACGCTTTGGTGATCACTTGCCCAACGTATGGCGGAGTGTAATTTTCTGGGATGATACTATTGCAGCAGTCGTTGAATATCAGTGAAAAGCGTGCTTTTTTGCTGTTTATAATGTCGACGACATCATCGACAGCAAGGCCATGGAATTTGAAGTCTAAAACAGGCCATATAGAAGGACGTTCCTCGGTGTTGAAACCATGACCAGAAAAATAAAAGACGATGACATCATCGTCGGAGCACTCAAGGTCGCGTAGAGTGTCGACGATATCGAAGGGCTTGAAGTCTGTGCCATAGAAAACATGCTCTTCGATGTCGAGGCCAGTGACGTTGGCGATGGTGTGTACATGAATATTAATGGCGACGAAGTCGCGTAAACACGCGGAACCAATATAGTAGTCGCTGGTGTCGGCGGCGATGATGGCATGGAGGGTTGCGGCTGAAGCACTGCCGGCGAAGAGACACGACACAGAAAAGATAATCCTTATGAAGAAAGAGCGTATGCGTATGGTAATCATTATGTTATCGTTGCGAGGATTGTTTTTAGGGGTTCGATAGAAGTATCACAGTTTGCCATTATACGGACATCATCATAGACGAATTCTACCTGACGCGTTGTTATGCTTATAAGAACTAATACGCGCTCGTCACCATTGACAAAAGCAAAGCCAAATTCTGGATAAAGACGTACCTTTTTAATATAGGAAAACGATAAATTGTCGCTTTCGGAGAGATATTCTACGAGAGCAGAAGAGGTGACAACACCTTCGTCGGCGATGACTCTATAGCCTCCGAGGAGATCCTCGCCGATAAAGCTTTTCGGTGACATACGATAATAATGTATCTCATCGGGAGCAGCAAGAATCGTGACAGCAGAAGATGGTAGATGATTTTCTAAGGCGTGCGAAGAAGGGGATCCGACAGACGAACATCCACAAAAGACGATAAAAATACATGTCGTTACTAGTCGTGATAGCATATTGTAACACCCTGGATTAAAAGGATAAACATACCATATATGCCATAATTATAGTAACTTAAATATCTATGTTATGAATGAATTTCGGAATAGGAATTTTTTACCACAGAGCTTTTTCAGTGACCAGTGACCAGTGATCAGTGATCAGTGATCAGTTATTCTATCCGCTAAACGCTATAACTATACGCTATAAAATCCCCAGACCCCCATTTCTGAGCGGTGAGCTGTAAAAACGGTAAATAGTGAACTATAACTCTATGCCATCCGCCATTCCTTTCACCCGGACACGGCAGTGCCCACTCTCGCCGTTGTCGTAACAATATGATTGCTCCTTTACATTTGTTTGAGGAAAACGTAAGAAAAAAAGTACAAACCACGACAATGACGACAGCTGTGCGTCCGCTGCGCGCGCTCTGCGCGGTGGTCGCTCTCTGTGTGCTCTGTGACTCTGTGGTGAAAAATTGGGGTCTCTTACTTTCCTTTGCGCGCCAAGGATACAAGTATGGTGTGTATCTTGCTGATGACATGCGATGCCGACTTGTAATATTCGTCTAGGACGAACAAAGTCTTGCGCAATTTATTCTTTATCACATCATTACGGTCAGTGCTCGCCGCTATCGCCGTCTTAAGGTTCGCAGAATTATTACTTTCGGTGGTCTCCCCTGCTTTGAAATGCTGGGGAAGCTCCTGCCATAATACCCATTCGTTTGTAATAGAAAGAGAAGGGCTGATATCGTCCTTATGCGCATTGCGCCAGTCCACTATCGCAGCATTGAGAGCGGCTTCGTATTCTTCAAGACCATTATCTGCAATTAAAGCATCATAATCTGCCTGAAAATCATCTACGTAACCTTCATAACGTTCTAATCTGTCTTCCCAATCACTTTTAAAAGGTAATTGATACCATTTGATATTATCCAATTTCTTTTCATATTTATCCACTCTTCCCTGCCAATAATCGATTCTTTCTTCAAGATACTCAAGTCGCACTTGTGTTACGGCATCAAGCCCATCAATCATTGCGCGCGCATCACTAATTGCGATTGCAGTGGTGTCAGTGGGGTCATCGTTTTCCTCGCCTGGGGCAGGAGGTGGTATCGTTAACGTTTCAACTAGGTAGTTTCCATTGTCGTCTTGAAATTCTTCTTCTTTAGGGAGAGAATCGTAAACAAGCTGCAATTGGGTTTTGAGAGAGCTGTCACCCAAAATACCGGCATTGTTATCAAGAAGGGCTTTAAGACGCACAACTAAAGCATTAGCATTGGTGATATCATCAACAGTAATATCGGTGGTGTCAGTACTGTTAGCAATAGCGGTGATATAATCATTAGTAAGATTGCTGGCGACGACAATAGCAGGGGATACAGAAACCGCGTCTTCGTCATTGTTTATTGTAACAATCTCAACGCCTTTTTTATAATACTTTGGGTTAAAATCATATTTTTCGAAATAGTAATCGGCTGAAGTGTCGTCGTTGACGAAAGACCCACCTTTTTTGTTGTACAACACCGTGAGGTCGCTGAGGATCTCGAGAGCTTCTTCGACGATATCGGAGTAGTCGATAAGAAGGTTGGCTTGGTGTTCGATGTCGAGGTTCGCCTTGGAAAGGTAGCTTACACGCAGGAATTCCTGTATCGTAGAAGTTTCGGGGGTGACGAGAAGCGAAGGGTCTAAGGCAGGATATAGGAAAGCAGCAAATTTATCCTGCCAAAAACTGTCATTGTAGTTCGTTCTTGTAAGAGTGAATGTACTGTTTTCGCCCTGAAAATTTGTGACCTGGGTGTTGAAGTCCGCAACAGTAGGAGTGTCACCGTTTTTTTCTTGGACGGCAGCGTATATATACCAGAAGGGAAGATTTGTGGTTAATGTAGAACCATCAGGTGGTGGAACATATGATATGTTGTTGAGGAATGTGCTCATAACGATATTTTTCCTTTTTTGTTAGCTTATATTTCTTGCTAAGGTTTTCATTATAGTACTTAACGCCAATGCAATATTCGCTGCAGATTTGTAAAATTCTTCGAATGTAAACATAGACTTCTTAAAGCGAGCCTGCATCTCAAGGTTCAGGTTTTCGACGTTGGACTTGGTGTTCCTAAGATAAAAACCAACATCTCTGTTGTTGACCCAGGTATCATTGAAAGCCTTGAGAGTGAGATCAGAGCCTCCACTTGTCATAGAGGCTATAATTTCTTGAGCTTGGCTGTATAGAGAAGATTCTGTTGTGGCGTCGTCGCTTCTGTTGGGGATGGCGTCGGCGGCTTCGGAGAGCGTGGTACGGGCAGCAAGAAGAGCAGTGCGGTCGACGGAGTCAATACCTCCTTCGGTGTGAAGCACAGTATCTAACAGGAGTTTAGGTTCGTCAACTGCGATGCCATCTTCTAAAGTATATGTCCAAATTTCTGTATCTTCATTATATTCTGCAGAATACGTGCTCGTTATGTCACCATCGTCATTTCTTGCCACATAATATACTTCGGTTTCGCCGTTGTCTTTCTTGTTGTAATACTCCATGATAGAAGATATTGACGTCATGATGTTCGTGACGGTCTCGAGATTTGAGCTGAACTGTGACACCTGATAGGCGATATCGGTGTTTGCCTTCACAAGATAGTCGTATTGTATAAGAGACTGTAGCGATAACGTATCTTTCAAAGGTGTAAACCCAGGGATTCCGATTTCATTGGAAATAAAGGCCGTGAATTTTTCCTGCCAGTCGGCATTGATAAAATATGTGCCGTCAGCGGCATTGAAGCCTGTGTCAGGGTCTTCAGTATAAGAATATTCATTGGCGAAATTCGTTAAGGCAGTATTGAAGTTAGAGGAATCGCTGAAATCAGTGGCATTGGGATAATACTGCAGATATCGTTGTATAAAAGGAACATGGTAAGGTTTGTTGCCGGCCTCTGTCACCCACGAAGGAGGGATTAAGTCTTCTATTGTAGTCATGATATTATACCTTCTTTTTTATTTGTTTATCCTGCGTGAAAGCTTAGTGCTTATAGTGTTAAGCTTCGAAATCATAAGACCCGCAGACTTATAAAACTCTTCGAAAACCCATACAGCTTCTTTTAGCTTGGCTTCGGCATCGCCATTGAGATTCTCTGAAGCAGAGATAGTATCTCTTAGCCTCCTGCCGATAGAGTTGTTAACAGCCCATACTGCTTTCCAGTTACGTTCTCTCCAATCAGATATTATGCGAGCATCACTTGTGTCGGAAGCGTGAGCTGCTATAAGGTTTGCCCTTCTATTGGCAATCTCTTCGGCGGTAGGTCCTAGGTCGTCGATAACACTTTGTATCGCTGCGCTAAGGTTCGACTCCGAGATACCATTGCCATCGTCATCTACAGTAGATATTGGATCAGCTTCATTGATAGCAGTTTTAAGGACTCCGAGGTAATTGTAGAGGTTATAGGTATTGAGCTCTCCATCAATGCTTGGGTAACGCTTGTCGTTGCCGAAGATGATATCATATTTCGCCTCCCAAGCATTTATGATATTTTCATAGGGGTAAGCTTCGACGCTCATATATTCTGTGGCGTCATCAGGGGCAGCAGAAACGCGGTCAGCGTCTCTATAAACAGGGTCGGGCTTGTCGTTATAGAAAGAAATAAGGTCTTCGACAACCATAAGAGCTTTGTTGGAATATCCGACGACCTCTTCAAGAAGCTCCATCTCGCGCGTTATGACTTTGTTGCCGATAACAAGATATTGCGTTTGTAGCAAGACAGGAAGAGATTCCGAGTAATAGAAAGGATTTGATACAGAATGAATCTCCTGGAGATAAGTAATCCAGGAATCGCGAGCAGACACGTTATCTATGTCGAAATTTGCGGGGAGGGTGGTGTCGAAGCTATATTCATTAGCGAAGTTTCCAAGGTCTTCATTGAATTTGGCAAGGTTATTGTTGGGAAGCAACGCAGAATATACCGCATAAAAAGTAGCATGGTATGGTTGGGCGAGATCTGAAAACGCCGCTGAAGAGTTTGTTATTGATGTTATGTCTGTCATAGCTTTCTCCTTAATATATTATATCTTTCCGGCGATTTTTTCTAAGACGTTGGTGAGTTTGAAAATAAGAGACGCCGCCGTCTTGTAAAATTCCTGGAAGGTGAACATCGCCTTGCGTAACTCGTCACGAGCATTGTCATTCTGAGACTCTAAGGCGATAATAGAGTTACGGAACGAAGCACCAACAGCAGAATGATCGCCATCGTCGTCTTTGTCGTTCTGCCAGTTGTCTTGTAGTAGAATTAGCTGAGCATCATCAATTTCTTCTGTCGTATAAAAATCCTCGAATTTACTGATGACTCCTTGGATCTCATCTTGAAGATCAGAGTCTCTTATTGACGACAATAACTCGCTGCTTAGAGTGTGATATAAGGCGTTGAGGTCTTCGTAATCGTCTGCGGTAAGAGTACTCGTTGTTTCGTGGAAATATTCGTTGACTCCGTCACCTGGAACGAGAGTGTCAGACAGAGCCTCTTCAACAGTATCGTCGTTAAGAGTAACTTTAATGGTGATAGGCTCTCCTTGTTTGTTGTAGATGCCAAACATCTCATTAAGAACTTTAAGGATTTTATTCGATTCGATAAGGGCGGAATTTTGAGACGCAAGCTTGTTAGTAAGAAGATCGTTGGCCTCGACAATAAGACCGTATTGTATCTTGGTCTCAAGGCCGCCAGTGGCAAAGGCGGTGTTGCGAAGTGCATTGATGCCGCTTAAGAAACGTGTAAAATCTAGAAGAAAAACATCGCTATTATAATGTAGTGAGGTGAATTCGTCTTCGGAAGTGGGTATATCGACATCACTAAAAGCATCGGTATCAAAAATATAAAAAAAGTCACCAGCATTACGATCTGCGAAATAACCGTCTTTTTTTTCATTGAAATCATCAAGAGTAGGAGGAGTAGCAAACTCCTGGTATGCCCACCACATTGGAACGTATTCGTTGTTTAGCCCTTCCGGAGGCATGGTGTACGCTTCCGTAGTAGGAATATAAGTGCTGTCTGTAGGAATATATTCTGGCATAATTTTGTCCTCGCTATGGGATGTAATTCACCCCGCCTATACCTTATTATAAAAAAAGTTCTATATAATAACAAGCAAAAAACATGCCAATATATAAGGGGATATCGAGCGTTTTCCGTAAAAGATTTATCGTTAACGATATAGACAATAAAAAAGTTCGGCGCTTTTTAATAAAAAGTAACAAGCCCCAATTTTTTCACCACAGAGTCACAGAGCACACAGAGAGCGCCCACTGCGCAGAGCGCGCGCAGCGGACGCACAGCTGTCGTCATTGTCGTGGTTTGTACTTTTTTTTCTTACGTTTTCCTCAAACAAATGTAAAGGAGCAATCATATTGTTACGACAACGGCGAGAGGGGGCACTGCCGTGTCCGGGTGAAAGGATAGCGTATAGGAATAGCGTATAGCGTAGAGTTATAGTTCACCGTTCACCGTTCAAAAAAGGGGGTCTGGGGGAAATCCCCCAGCCAGATTGTTTTATTTCTCTGTGTCCTCCGTGGCTCTGTGGTGAAAAATCCTATTTCGAACTTCGATTTTTTGATAAAGAAAAAAAAAGAGTTTATAATAATTCTTTTAATGTGCTATACTAAACGTAGTGGAAGGAAAGTACTCGGGCTCGGACATATGCAGATCGCGTCGTGGGTGCTCTGTAAACAAGGAGAACAAATTATGAGCGGATCTTTACCAGGCATTGATATTAACAGCGAAGAAAAATATCTAGCGTTTTTCCAAACGAATTTTAACGCTCTCTATCTTGCTGATGATGTTAACCCTGATGACGGCGTCAACGACAACCTCGATTTTGCTCGCGACTGGGCGGCATTCGAAAAAGAGGCGAAAGGATATTTTGGTGAGACGGAATACGGCGACCTTCCCACCGCCGACGTTAGAGTGTATTGGGAAGCGTTTCTTCGTGGGTATGACCTTTTCGGGTATTATTCTTCTGGGGAGGATTTTCTTCAGGAGGTTTTTGCCGGAGGGCTTATTATAAGTTCTTTGTCAGACAATATCATTGAAGTGAGCTCACTGAAGATCATGATTCTTTTCAGGGTTATGCGTAGCCTGCGGGAGATCCTCGACAGGATACAAGAAACAATTTTGTCGGAGTTCTCTATAATAGAACAAAAGAGTGTGATAGCAGAGGCATACACCGCCACTATGATACACGAAAGTAAGAAGCTTGCTGTTGTCGAGGCTACTGATGATGACGGACAGATAGACAACATGACTTTTTCGGCGCGTATCGAGCAGATAAGAAATGCACGGACATATTCTAGAGACGAAAGTAAAGAGTGGCAAAGCTCTTCGAAGAGTCTTGTAGACGTACGGTCACAACAGCTCGATCAGATAAAAAAGATATATAGAGACCTTGCCAGCATAATAAGTCTGATCTTTAGGTAGTAAAATATAGGTAGTAATAAAAATTTGTAAGACATATAAAGAATTAAAAAAGGATATAATACCATGGCATTGATTACCGAAGACTTCACAACCGCCTACGGCTTGAAGCCAGGTTTACTAGAAGCAGATATTGGAGAAATATACAGTTATTTCGTAAACGAATACCGTGGGTCTATTGGTGTTGAAAGTGGCAGTGACCTTATTTCTGCTACTACTGGCGAAGTCTTGACCGATGATGAGAAAGATGCACAGCTTCTCACCGAATGGGGATCGTTCCTCGATGGCGGAGACCCTTTTGGTTTCCATAGCGTAGGCGTCGAGCTTGCCGAGATAATAGCTGTAGAGAGCTCCGACAGACTAGAGGTTATATGGACGTTGTTTGAGAAGCTCATTGACCTTCTTGAGGCGATACAAGGTGCGGCGATATCTCTCGCCGGCGGCGTAGAATATAAGACTGAGACACAGAGCGCGTTAACAACAGAGATAAGCGGCCTGGATCCTAGCGCGGATACATATAGGACAACTCTTCTTGAAAATCCCGATTATGAAGAAGATGGGGCTTTAAATACTGAAGGCCAATCACTTCTGCGTTCCGAGCAAGTGCGAGTACAGCAGAAAATAGAAAACTTGCGTTCGCTGCGTACAGCAGAAAGAGACCACTCAAAAGACTGGTCGTCGTCATTGAGTACTTCGAACGAGGCAACACAAGGGCAGTCGCAGATATTGACGACGATAATGCAGCAGATGAGTGGCTTAATATCAGCAATATTTAAATAGAAGTAGATAAAAGTAAAAGAGTAGCAAAAAAAATAATGTCATTGGAGGGAACCATGGCTAAGAAAAAGAAATCAAAGAAATTACGTCAAAACGCTTCTGAAGAAAAAGTAGCGTCAAAAAATACCACAGAAGGGCAGTCGAAGCTTTTTGAGAAGATATATTCCAAAGAAACGATGGACGATATAAAGAAATGGGATGAAGAAGCAGAAAAGGGGACGAAGATTGCAGACGCCTCTCTTGTTAAAGAAGTCGAAAGACTTATCAATAAGCTTAATTCATGGGAAGACATGGGTCTGTCCAAAGAAGAAGTCGAAAAGCTTAAAATCACTAATAAGCCCAACGTAGAAAAGTTTGATAAAAATGATGGTGAACAGGTCCAAAAGCTGATGAGCGCTATGTTATATCTTATCGTCGTCCAAGGAGTCTCGCCAAAAGATGCTCTGCAGTTTACTCCGGGGATGATAGAGACGATATATGCACAAGCGTATACGCTATATAACGCAGGGAAATATAAAGACGCCGAAGAGATATTCAGGACGTTGATATTCCTCGATCCTTTACAAGCTCGTTACCATATGGGGCTGTCGTCGAGTTTACACCGTAAAAAGGAATACAACGAAGCTATTAAACAATATATAGTAACGAGTTTCTTCGACGAGAATAACCCTTTGCCATATTATCACGCCGCTGATTGCTTCTTAGAACTCAACGACCCAGATTCTGCACAAGACGTCCTACAGAAAGCAATAGAGGCCTGCGGGGAAAGCGCTGAATGGCAGAAGCTTAAAAAGCAGATGGTTCTTATGAAGAAAGCAATACATGATAAGCTGGAAAAAATCCCCAAAAACAAAAGACCGAAGTCCAAAGTCGAAATCACCGATGAGATGAAAAAAGCTGAAAATGATCTTATAGAAGGAAAGTACCCCAGCCTCAAAGATACAATTCGTGAATCCGAAGAAAAAATAGCAAAGGATCAAAAACAAGAAACGAAAAAATAGCGAAGAATAAAAACAAGAAATTATGAGGATAATGTTATGACTGGTGGAATAGATGGCAGCCAACGAGGAATACCTAGAGAACAGGTTGATCAGAATATTAATGATGCTATAACAGAAAAGCAGGAGGGCGACGTCCCACAAGACGATGTTGCTCCTATTTCCCGTGAAGATATCATAGAGTTTATATATGATATGACGAAACCTGATATAACGTCTCCTGATCAGACTAAAACACAAGATTTCGAAGAAGTGTCGATGAGTGATTTCATAGGCAAAATTGTTGCGGCATTACGTCTTGTGGCAGATGAGGTGGCTGATGAGATAAAAGTTGGTGGCGATATCAATGAAAAGACATTTAACACATCGAAAGAGACTAATAAGGAGATAGCGACTACTGTTTTGAGGCAGGTGGAGAATGTCCGAGATTACTATAGTGATCAAGCAGACCTAAGAGGCGAAAGGAAGAAAGAAGCGGAGAAGCAAGCTTGGATTACATGTGGTGTTATTGTCGCCGTAGGAATCTTAGCAATAGCTGCTGGCGCTGTATCAGGAGGGGTTTTGGGCGTGGCGGTAATCGCTCTTGCTGTAACATTCATGACTACAGGGATAATATCAGCGGTGATAACGGCTCAGTTAAATATGGGGATGTATGAAAGAGGCGGCTCAGAAGTAGAGGGGCTCAGCGAAGCTGAGGCTGAAAGCAAAGCAGAAACAATGGCATGGTGGGCAGCTGGTCTTGCTGCTGTGTCTGCTCTTTGTTTGGTAGCAATAGTCAGCCTATTAACATCAGGCTCAGGGACGGCGCTAGCGCTGTCTGCAGCAACCGCTCCAGCAGGAGCTTTCGGAACGTCGCTGGTGGCATCTGGACCAGTTCTCGATGGCATGCTTGAGCGCGCTTACTGCAACGAACATAACGTTGAGAAAGAAGAATTGACAGCTGACGAAAAGAAAGATATGGCAAAATATGTAAAAACTTGGAGAATCATTATTACAGCTGCTTCCTTATTATTGTCACTTGTTGGTTATGGTGGGATACTGAAGGCGATGAAGGGGATTTCGACTGCGGCGAACGCCGCGAAGGGCGCGAAACAGATAGTTGGCTTAACATCTGTTCAGACTGCCGGGGGTATCGTCCAAGGACTATCCTCTGCTTGGAGCAACTGGACACAAGCAGACATCTTAAAGTCTGTCGCTAAGACCACTAAAGAAAGAGGCGATATTTTATCGCTCTTGGTAGCACTGAAAGCATTGTTAAACCTTCTTAATGATGGATATCAAAGCGGTGTCGAAGAGATAGGGAAAATCCAAGAATCGATGAAGATGAGAAATATGAATAGAGATGTTCTCTTCAGTGTAGCAGAAAAAAATACTAACGCCGCTGTTCAAGGATAACAAAGGATTAACACAAAAGCTTGCGATGATATGAGAATCCAGGCGTGGCAAAAAAGACGAAGATAATAAATAAGGAGACGTTGTTATGACAGAAATTAAGAAAAGTGAAATACAAGATGGCCAAAAATATAGCTTTACGGCAACTAAAGGCAGTGAAACAAGCACCATTACAGGAACAATTAGCAAGCAGAAGGACGGTACAGATATTCTTGTAACTGCTGGTGATGATAAATATAAGCTTATGGATACAAACGAAAACCAAAGTTATGATTCTTTGGAACCCTTGGAGAATGATGATGATGTAGGCCGATTAATTATAAATCAATTTCGTGAAATAGAAGAAAACGCATGGTTTTCGGGGTCGTTTATTGCAGTGCTTAGCCGTATAATAGCATTGATTGCAAAAGCCTCTTCCGAGATGAGACTTATTGACAATGAGAATATGGTGAATATGAGGGTCATGTCATGGGCAGAATCACTACTCGAACAAGACCAGACTTTAATCCAGGCCGAAAAGGAATCGGCAGGTATAGAAAAACAGGCTTGGGGACTGATGGCGTCAGCAATCGCTAGTGGTGCCGGGGCAGTGATTGGAGGTGGCGTAGGACTTGGTAAAGGCCGCTTGGCTGGAAAGGGCATGCAACCGCGAATAAACACGGCAAGAAACAATATTAATAATTTAAAAACGAAGTCAGGGACGGAAGCTAAAATCACCCCAGTAGGAAACGAAGGCGATTTAACAATAGAACAACCAATAAAGGGGCTTCAAGGGCTTTCTAAGGCGGAAATGAAAAAAGCAGGAGGCATGAAAAGCATAGACGGCAATCCTCCTTTAGTTGACGGAAAGGGTAATGTAACAGACTATGGGAAAAAGGCAGGAGTGACAAAAACGGGTGATACATATGACATCGACGATATAGGATTCAAAGGAATAAAAGGAGGTCCAGCGGTTAGCAACGCTGATGGGACTCAACTCCGTCCTGCAGTTGCAGAGAAACCTGCGTTTCCTCCTGCTGTACGAGACAAGCTTGTTGCCAGTCAAAACGCATCAACACCACAATCAGGGCAGGTTAACGGACTTACTAAAGCGGAAATGGAAGCAGCCAACATAGATACTACGCCGGATGGCCTCCATAAAGTGAAGCCGGTAGGGTCAAAAGGCGGGGAACAAACATATAATATTGATTCAAGTAAATTGAGTGTGACGCAACGAGACACACTACGCGCCAGCCAAAAAGGTACTTTGAATGAGCTGAGATCGAGTCAAGTTTCAACGGAATTAACAGCTCAAAATACTGCGGCGCAGCTCTACACTGCTACAGGTACGGCAGTAGGTTCTGCTGCGCAGGCAGCGGGTCAACTGGAAAGCGCTAAGGAGAAAATTAGCGAAGGTGAGGCGAAGAAGATAATCGCTGCGCTGCAAGCAATTATAAGGCAGCTTCAGGATTCTATACAGGCTGCCGGTAAAGACTCAGGAGACGTTGGTCAAGCCTTTGATAAAGCATTAGATCTGCTTAAAGAGGCATCGAGGATGGCTGCTCAGGCGTCGGGATTCTCGCCCGGCTAAAACCCCATTTTCCTGCCGAGAATGCGGCAGGAGGGATGTATTGGCGATGAAGCTGAGAGACAAAAACATTGTAAGGTTATGATATGGCGACATTAGAAGAGCATATGAAAGCATTGTGGAAGGACTTCGGCATCGAAGCGGAGTTTCCAAAGACATCGTCAGGGAAAGAGTTCACCGTCGCTGTCAAGGAAGGGCTTACCGTCACCGTTAAAGACGTCCGTGACACGGGGTATTACCTACATTCCGTGGTGTGTGAGCTCCCAGAAGGCGATAGAGAAGGGTTCTTCGTACATGCCATGACAGGAAATATGCTAGGTGTCGGGACAGGAGGTTCTTCAATAGGACTCGAAGCCGACGGCACCACGCTGGTATTGTCGCGGCTTTTGCCTTATAGTATAGATACCGAAGACCTTCTTAATATCTTCGAAGACTTCTGTAATTGGACGACTTTCTGGCGCGACGAAGCCGAAGAGAAGATAACACAAGGAAGCACGGCGAAACAGTTTTTTTAAAAGAGAAAAATGGTATAGTGTCATTACGAAAGATAGAATAGGTTGAATATGTTAAATGATATGGTAGCAAAGTTCGTACTGGAGAAAGGAGAGCCCGAAGGCCTCGTCCTCGCCCTAGAAGGTAGCGGCGAAGAATGGGTCATTGGTAGGGATCCCGATACGTGTCAGATCGTCATCGAAGACGCAGCAGTATCGCGACGCCATGTCGTATGTCGTAAGACCGTAGACGGCATCTCCATAGAAAATCTCAGCGCTACCAATGCAGTATACGTCAATGGACAGGAGATCACCGAAGAATATACCCTCAACGACGGCGATAAGGTGAAGATAGGTAAGGGAATATATCACTATTCTCTTGGCACCGAAGGCGTCATCGTCGAAGGTCTCGACGGTGAAGAAGGCGACGAGGCGTTCGTCGGCGAAGATGGCGACGTTGCATACGAAGAAGAAGGATATGAGACGATCTTCGGCGGAGAAAAGGGAAACGAAGACATCGCCTTAGCAGATATAACATTCGGAATGGAAGAAGCAGGACGCTGGAGCCTTAAAGTTATCAACGGCCCCAACGCCGGCGCAGAGTTCCCAATGGACACCGGAAAAGAATATGTAATAGGAACAGACACAACAGCTTGTGATATAATCTTCCACGATGCTAGCATCTCAAGGAAACACGTGCTCCTGAAAATCTCCGATGATGATGTCGTCACCGTCGAAGATAACGGAAGCAGCAACGGAACGTTCTGCGACGAGAAACGTCTCGAAGAAGGAGAAAAACAAGAGTTAGAACCACATACCGTGATAACATTAGGGTCTACGGTGTTTGTCGTAATAGATAAAGAAGCCGAAGCACATACCATAGTATCACCGGTATTGCCTTCGCATTATGAAACAAAGGAAGAAGAAGAAGAACACGAAGAAGGCGAAGAAAAAGAAGAAGGCCTTTCTGTAGAAGAAGACGCCGCCGAAGAAATCCCTCATAAGAATATCATGGAACTCTTCGCCACGAAGACAGGGATGATCGTCGCCGGTGTCGTTGCAGCAGTAGTACTCGTCATAGGGACTGGAACAGTTACGCTATTCAAAACTGAAGATGTTACCGTCGAACAGGTTGACGTATATAGATATATCAGAGAAGCACTGAGAAATTACCCGGAGGTGCAGTTCACATATAACAAGGCGTCGGGGAAATTGTTCCTCCTTGGTCACGTCCTCACTAAAGTCGACAAAGAACAGCTGATGTACAACATCCAAAACCTCGAATTTGCTAACGAAATAAACGATAACATCATCATCGATGAGCTAGTATGGTCGGAGATGAACCAAACACTGCAGTGGAATACAGACTTCCGCGGGATAACAATGCGTTCGCCGAAAGTCGGTAGCTTCATACTAACAGGCTTCCTCGATACGAATGAAAAATCCGAGGCCCTCAACGAATATGTCAGCATAAACTTCCCATACATCGATAGGCTAGAAAACCTCGTCGTCGTAGAAGAAGAAATCCTCACAAACGTCGATATCGCCCTCTTCGACAACAACTTCATAAATATCGAAGCACAATTTATCGATGGCGAAATAATAATGTCAGGGACGTCATCGCCAGATAAAAGCGGTACACTACGACGCCTGATAAAAGATTTCGAGGAAACCCGCGGCGTACGTGCCGTGCGTAACCTCGTCGTCGAACGCCGCGGCGAAGACTCCGCAATGGTCGACATCTCAGAGAGATACATCGTAACAGGTTCTTCACGACGCGACAGCATGAACCTCAGCGTCGTCATCAATGGCCGCATCCTCACCCGCGGCGATATCCTCGACGGTATGCGTATCATCAGCATACGACAAGATACCGTCTTCCTAGAACGCGAAGGCTTTAAATATAGGATCGACTACAAAGAGTAAATGCGACTTCGTCGCATTTACATTGAACAATGAACATTGAGCATTGATCATTGATCATTGATAATTGATCATTGAATTCGGTTGCTTATAAAGAGTAATTCTTTTACAACATAAGAAGTAAGGTATAATGTCACATATTATACTTATGCGCGCACGCGCGCGATAACGCGCGTAGACGTACGCGTACGCGCGAAAGAATACATTACAAGGACGACGATACTATGTTTGGCATGGAAGAACAGAAAACGAAAAATGATGATACCTTCGTCTTTGACCTCGAGCGTGACATGAAAAACTTCGCAAAGAAAAAAGAAATAACAAACGATATAGCAACAAAAGTTGCTGCGATAAAAAATACCCTCCGTAAAGGAGGCGATAGTGAAGAATATGATAAACTCGGCGCCGTGCTTCATGGATATAATGCCCTGATGAGCGTCGTCGACAAAAAACGATAAAAGAAAAGGTGGCAACATAACACGATAAAGGAGAAAGGGTTATGGCAGAAACATTTACATCAAAATCAACAAAAGATCAGATCGGCTTTGTCTTAGAAGATATTACCGGAATGATTACTGGAGCTATGTCAGAAGCTAAAGCTAAGCTTCAAACAATAAAAAGCGCAGGAAGCTCTGTCAGCATCGGAAATATGTTCGACATGCAGCTTCTTATGAATAGGCTTGCACAGTTTTCAGAGATGAGCTCGGCAGTGATATCAGCATCACACCAGTCGGTACAATCAATGTCACGTAATATCAAGTAATGCTTTTGCTAACTTGATGTTGATGAAAAGTATTATGATGCCTTGTGGTATCCATACACATGGCTGTCATGGCATTTTGTGCTAAAACGAAAAGTAAAATACATATTTTAAGGATATCGATATGTCATCAGAAAATACCATGACGCCATACCAAGAAGATTTCGGCAATATGATCGAAGCGGGATTCATCGCTGTGAAAAACCTCGACGAAGGAGCAGCCCACAGGCTTTTTCACGCGGCGAACATATTAAAACCTGAAAGCACAGCACCGATGATAGGGATAGGATATATATATCTTAACAAACTCCAGCACAAGGAAGCTGCTGATCTTTTCGAGCAAGTAATCGATAAAGAACCCGATAATGACCTTGCCACGATGTTCCTGGGGCTGTCGTATGTCCTCTCCGACGATAAACAAGGCGAAGGCGAGAAACTTATAAAGACGACGATGAAAAAAACCGAAGACCCTGCAATACAAAACCTTGGGAAGGTGGCTTTGGAGTGGAACGAAAAAGACTTAAAAAGCGAAAATAAAAAGAAATTCATCCTGTAAAAAAAAACATGAGGCGATATCATGGCATTAGATAAGATACAGAAGCTTAAGAAGCTAGCCGGCGCTGATACTAAGCCTATACAGGATATCATGAAACAGCGCCTAGAAGCGCAGATGAACGCTGGCGTCGGAAGCACAAGCTTCGAAGCTCTTATGCAGCGTATCGATAAAAATGACGCCACAAAGGTCGGAGTCGAAACAAAGATCGAAAAAGATACAGAGAAACCTATCGCAAAGCCTACCGTTATGGAAGAGGTAAGCCGTATAGGAAATACCATCGGCGGAAGGCGAGAGAATTTCTCGGCACAGAAACTTGTCAACAGCAGCAGAGAAGCAGCGAAAACTATAGCACAGCTGCGCGAGACTCTACAAGACCCCGACGTCAACTTCAAAAGCTCGGTACAGCGTCTCCTTAAAAACCGCCTCGATAATATCGACCAAAATCTTCAGGTGGCATTATCTAAAGTCGGTGAAGAATATGTCGTAGAACCCGCAGAGACGAAAGGGCTTAAACCCGTACAGAAATTTCTTAACATGCTCACCGACAGCCAAAATTCCCTGGAAACGTTAGGAGCGCGGATGGAGATGATGGGCGAAGCAGGAGCGGTAATGTCACCGGCAGCGATGCTTACCGTACAGATAAAAGTCCATACGATAACACGCGAGATAGAATTTTTCACCAGCCTACTCTCTAAAGCTATAGAGTCAACAAAGACAGTGATGAATGTACAGGTATAACGCCGCTACATGAACATTGAACATTGAGCATTGTTCAATGAGGTAGAAAATTCCTGTTCAGAATAAAAAAAAAGAGGCTGCATATACACAATGGAAGAAAAAGCAAAAGACAAACCTAAATCCAAGCCCACCCCAAAAACTACCTCCAAAGCAAAAGAAAAAGGTATAGAAGATCAATTCGATAAGATCTTCGACGAGCTCGAAGATGTACAAGTTACGACAGTCAGCGGCAGAATAACAGAGATCGTCGGGATGCTTATCCGTGCCGTCGTGCCACGAGTTAAGATCGGTGAGCTGTGCCTGGTGAAAAGAGAAAATGCAGAACCTCTACAAGTCGAAGTAGTTGGATTCACAAGAGAAGAGGTGTTCCTGTCGCCGCTAGGAGATATGGCAGGAATAGGGCCCTCATCGGAAGTTATAGCGACAGGAATGCCGCTCAATATAAAAGTCGGAGATGCTCTACTAGGAAGAGTCCTCAATGGCCTCGGTGAACCCATAGACGAGAAAACTAAAGGACCACTAGAGCTAACAGAACAAGCCTCGATATACGCTG
This sequence comes from Waddliaceae bacterium, assembly GCA_018694295.1. NCBI lineage: Bacteria > Pseudomonadati > Chlamydiota > Chlamydiia > Parachlamydiales > Waddliaceae > Waddliaceae bacterium. The sequence goes on along the minus strand of JABHNK010000003.1, from coordinate 13,907 downwards.
CACCGCCAGACCCCATGACACGTAAACGTATAGAAGTTCCTATGCCTACAGGAGTAAGAGTCCTCGATGGTACGCTTACAGTAGGAGAAGGACAGCGTGTCGGTATCTTCGCAGCAGCAGGAGGTGGTAAGTCGACGCTTATGGGGATGATAGCACGTAACGCTTATGCCGACGTCAACGTCATCGCCCTCGTCGGTGAGCGCGGACGAGAACTCCGTGATTTCATCGAAGAGTCCCTCGGCGAAGAAGGGCTTAAAAGGTCGGTGCTTGTCGTCTCGACGTCGGACCAGCCTTCACAGCTACGCCTTAACGCCGCATATGTCGGCACAGCAATAGCAGAATACTTCCGCGCTCAAGGAAAAAAAGTTATCTTTATGATGGACTCGGTGACGCGCTTCGCAAGAGCATTGCGTGAAGTCGGCCTCGCCGCCGGCGAGCCACCAGCACGAGCAGGATATACCCCTTCGGTGTTCTCGACATTGCCGAAGCTTCTTGAAAGATCAGGGAATTCTGACAAAGGATCGATAACAGCATTCTATACCGTCCTCGTCGCAGGCGATGATATGAACGAACCCGTCGCCGATGAAGTGCGCTCGATACTCGATGGACACGTGATACTGTCGGCAGACCTCGCACGGCAATATCATTACCCCGCAGTAGACGTCCTATCATCAGTAAGCCGAGTGATAAACTCTATCGACGACGACGAACACCTACAGATGGTTGGAAAGATACGAGAGATATTATCGACGTATAAAAAGAACGAACTGCTAATAAAAATCGGGGAATATAAAAGAGGGTCCGACAAAGGTGTCGACAACGCTATAGACTATATCGATAGGGTCAATAGCTTCTTGAAGCAGAAAATAGATGAAAAATCTAGCTTCGAAGAGACACTGCAGCAGATGCGCGCGACATTACGATAGGTGAGAGACAGCTGATGAATAAAATGCCGGAGTATCCTCTTCAAGAGGTCCTCAAAATCAAAGAAAGACGCGTCGATGAAGCAGAACGCGTAGTAAAACAACGTGAAGAAGAGCTTGAAAATGAGAAAGATAAGCTCTTGAAATGTGAGCAGCGCCGCGATAAAGTAAAACAGCACTATCACGATAAAATCGATCAGCTGCGCCTTACCCTCGACAAAGAGACGACGTCGGAAAAAATACAGCAGATGAGAGCATATATCGACGTCGTACAAGAGAAGCTCGTCGTCGAAGAGCAGAAGGTCGTAGAGCAAAAAGAGCAGGTAAAAGTTGCAAAACAAAACCTCGAAAATGCCAAAGAAGAACTTCGACAACGACGTCAAGAAGTCGACAAGATCGAGATGCATAAAAAAGAATGGATGAAAGATATGCGAAAAGAACTAGAACTCAAAGAGGCTTTGGAACTCGATGAGGTGGGGATAGTGATGCATATCACAAAGAAAAATATGTAATACCAATGGCATGAAATAAACTCGCAAAAAGATGAAGATGAATTTGCAGGTTTATTTTATGGATAAGGAGAATAAAAAAATGATAGACTCAAAAAAACTATTTTCGTCGAATTTAAACGATGGCATCGAGAACAAAGAATCGCCGAATATTAAATCGCGGCCAGAGCTTGGAAAAGCGAAGAATAAAGAGGCTTTTGAGAGTATCCTTAACAATGGTAGCGATAAAGGCTCCGACGCAAAACTACAAAAGAAAAAAGGCGTAGGAGAAAATAAAAAGCACCCTGTGTGGGACTCTGCGCACTCTGCAGCGCGCGGTGTCATCCCTAAAAAAGGAGATAAGAAAAACGTTGCTATGACTACAACATCACCGACAGACGCAATAGAGCCACCTAAAAAAAACCCTGCTGAAAACGTTGCTGTCGATAAAGGAAGACCTCTCTCCGACCGTCCAGTAAACGAAAATATCCCTAAAGAGACACCGATGACGACAATGAAAATCCCCGAAGAGGTTCTTAAAGATGTCCCCAAAGACATTCCCAAAGAAATCCCTCGTGAAAACGTCGCTGTCGATAAAGGAAGGCCTCTCTCCGAACGTCCTGTCAGCGATAATATCCCTAAAGACATTCCTAAAGACATTCCTAAAGACATCCCTCGTGAAAACGTTGCTGTCGATAAAGGAAGACCTCTCTCCGAACGTCCTGTCAGCGATAATATCCCTAAAGATCTCCCTAAAGATACACCTAAAGATACACCTAAAGATCTCCCTAAAGATCTCCCTAAAGACATTCCTAAAGATACAACAAAAGCTACGGCGACGATCCCTAAGAAAGATGCCGAAGTACAACACGCGAAGCCTCTCAATAAAAAAGAAATCATCGTCGATAAAGATGCCGTTATTGAAAGCAAAAAACCTAAGACAGAAGCTTCACATGCCATCCCTGTCAATGCTCCTCGCTCCGAAGGAGTGGCGATCCCTGTGGCAGAAAACTTAACAGCACAACAAGGCATCGTGCCTGGAACAGAAGAAATGAAGACGACGATGGCAACACCACAAGAACGTATAGAAAATATACAAGAGCTGGTAGAACAAGTCGCTAAAGAGATAACTACCATGAAAAGTAATGGAGAGACAACAACGACGGTGACGATAAAATATCCGCCGATGTTTGAAGGAGCAGACTTCACCATCAAAGAATATAACAGCGCAAAAGGCGAGTATAATATAACATTTAACAACCTCTCAAACGAAGCAAAAACAGCTATTGACAACATGGCAAACCAGGCGATGCTTCATAAGTCATTAGAAGACAAAGGCTTCACTCTTCATATCCTCGTTGCGACAACAGAGCCAGAGACGGCAATAGCAGAAGCGGCAAACCCATTCGCTGGCAGAGAACGAGGTCGTGGACAACAACAGCAGCAGGGAAGAAATCCTCAACAACAAAACCAGGAACAAGAAGGCGGTGAAGAATAGACGATATTCGCTTGGTTTTGAACTTTATCCTTTAGAATTTTTGCCGGAGATGGTAACTTAGTATGTATATATACATACTATGTTATTAACAGAAGGGGTGTATCTTGATGACATCAGAACCTTTATACGTAAGACTCGAACAGGTAGAGCAAACATTGCTCCAACGTGACGAAATACCACTCTTTGGCGAGACACCAAAATTTCTATGGGACTCTTTCGCAACGCAACTGTCACGATCACTACAGATAGACAACTTTTCCATAACACAACAAAAAGCAGAATGGCGATCTGCACAGACAATAACAGAAGGCTTCGCAGACGATGCTAAGCCATTGCATATAATATTCTCGCCATTGCAAGGAAGCGTGTGTTGGCTGATGAACGATGCAGACATTACAAACCTCATGACAGAACTGCTATTTAAAGATACGACAAAAAAAGTCTTCGATGAAAATGCGGAATTTAAAAAAGGATTCTTACGCTTTATAACATTAGAAGTGCTCAACACCTTCAGCACAATAAAATTTGCTGAAGAACTAACACCAGTAATATCGGCGGAAGAGGGCGTTCCACAAGAAGATGCATATTGTATCGATGTCGCGATAACACTAGGACAACAAAAAGCTTTAGGTCGTGTCGTTATAACAACACCATTCCGTGAAGCATGGAAAAAACAATTCTCACCAAAAAAACCCACTGCAATACCACAAGATATCGCACGGAAAATGGACGTCGTACTACATATCGAAGCAGGATCGACGACAATGACATTACACCAATGGCAAGAAGCCTCTGTCGGAGACTGCATACTACTCGATAGCTGCTCATTAGATCCCGGAGGAGAAAGAGATACTGTGACACTAACCTTCGACGGTAGACCTTTCTACCGAGCAAAAGTGACACCTAAAGGAATAGAAATACAAGAAACAGCAACGTTTGCCGGGAAAGTGTCATAACAAACACAGCGGTAAAAAAAATGATAACACTAACTAATACTAATTAAGAGTAAAAAAAGCATAATACCAATTGCGAGTGAAAAATGTATAAATTAGCTTCAAGATTTTCGCCTATAACTTCGCGCGGAGATCGCTGCAAACATTTGTGTGTTAGCAAGATCGAGCGCGGTGTTCTGGGCGAAAAGATGGAGAGGAACTTATACGTTTATTATTCACAATTGGTATAAAGTCGTTTCGGGAAAAGAAAAAGGGATTTGTGCAGGGTTTATTCGCAATTAGTATAACAACAAAAAGGTTGTAAAAAAGGTATGGACGAAGAAAAAGAAGAAAACATCCCTGAAGAAGAACAGCCAGTAGAAATACAGGAAGACGTGCCTGAAGAAAAACCGGAAGAAGCAACAGAAGAGCCGACACTGGAAGAAAAAATCGAACCTGAACACAGCGAAGAAGCTGAAAAAATCGAAGAAGAAAAAATAGAACCAGAACCAGAACCAGAACCAGAACCAGGGCAAGAAGAAGAAATCGATAAGATCGAAGAAGAAAATCCTATACCTGAAGAAGAGACTAAGCCAGAGCCGTTTGAAAAAGAAAATGTCGTTGATGATGAAGATAAAGATATTCTTGATGATGATTATGATGATGATGATGATGATGATGATGACTACGACGAAGAGGATGAAGACGAAGAAGAGCCCATTGCAGAGCTCACTGTTTCTGAAGAGCCTGAAGACACCGACATAGAAGTTCATCATGATGTCGTCGCCACGACAGCACCACCAATAGAAGGGAGTCTTTCTTCAGGAGATATACCAATTGAGTTGAAAGTTGAAGTAGGGCGTTTTTCAATGACGGCACACGATATTATAAATATGCAGGCTGGTAATATGCTAGAACTCGACATACTGCCAGAGAACGGTGTTGATCTCGTTATCAACGGCAAAAGCGTTGGGAAAGGTGAACTTATACGTGTCGGCGATAAGCTAGGCGTACGTGTTTTAGCGATAGGATAACAAGGGATAAAAATTATGCCGGAAGTAGAAAGCGACTTTTATAAGCAGGACACCCTTGTTGATATCTCTCGTGATAAAAAGGAAGATGTCGTAATACCAGAAACTATAGGACCGTATCGTATCGATTCGAGACTTAATGTTAGCGGTATGAGCTCGTTGTACCTCGCTATGAACCTCGAAACAAAAATACCGCTTGTAATAAAAGTCCTCGCTCACGACCTTGTGTCAAAACCCGAAATGGTAGAACGCTTTGTCAAAGAAGCAGAAATTATCGCCCTAGCAGATCACCCAAACATCGTAAAGATGTATGGCCACGGAGAATGGGAGGGCGGAAGATATATCGCTATGGAGTTCGTTCAAGGGGTGTCACTACGACAGTTTATAATACAACATTCTATGTCGCCACGACGAGCGCTAGAGATAGTACTTGATGTCGCAGGAGCGCTGTGCCACCTTCACACCCACGGTATTGTACATCGCGACCTGAAACCCGAGAATATCCTCTTGACAGAGACAGGGAAAGTGAAACTTATAGATTTCGGGATAGCACAACTTCTTGCTAGCGATGCCGACGAAGAAGTGCGCCGCCGTGTTATGGGGACACCAATATATATGAGCCCCGAACAGCGCGATAGGCCTGAAGATGTAACTTTTTCCTCGGACATATATTCTCTGGGGATTATCACCTATGAGCTTGTCCTCGGAAGGCTTAGCCACGGAGTGATACACCTATCACTAGTGCCTAAAGCTCTGAGGAAAATACTAGCGAACTCCTTGCAGCCCGACACAGAAAAACGATATCAGGATATCGTAGACTTCATCATGGAGCTTTCGAAGTATATAAAAAAAGAGAAATTCGAAAAAAAACGCGGAAAGAAAACAAAGACTTCAAAAGAAAATAGTGGCGATGCAGAACTTGAAACTATGAAAGAAAAAATCGCCGCCGTCGGTGATGAGATGCTTCCAAAAATAGCGCCTTCATGGCACGCCGTTGATATCGGCGTTAGCAATAATAAAACCAAAGTTACTGGGATATACTACGACTTCTTCGAACTTTCAGACGACAAATACGGAATAATAATGGGAGAATGCGGCGCCGAAGGTGTCGAAGGGATAATATATACCGCAATATTACGAGGCATGGTAAGGACGCTGTCACGGCTTACAACAAAGCCTATAGAACTCGTCACCATCCTCAACGAACTTCTTGTCAATGATACTATAGAACAGATATTCACTATCAGCTACCTCATCGTTGATCCCAACGACAATAAGTTCTACTACATCTCTTGTGGACATGGGAACCTGTGGCACATAGTGTCAGGGGGCTCTACTCCGAAAAAAGTCGCCGCCGATAATATCGCCTTGGGGATTGATGCCGATGAAGAATTCCTCGAAGTCAGCCACCCATGGAATGTCGGTGATACAATATTATTTACGACGTTCAGCAGCACAGGAGAAGACGAAGAAAATAGCGAAAAAGCCTTCGCAGCTTTAATCGCCGAAAATTTATATAAGCCTACACAGAAACAAGCTGATGATATATGTGATGGCGTCTCGAAGAAACAGAAAGATGCACCAAAAGAAAGACCTCTTACCGTGGTTAGTGTACAACGTAAAGCTTAAAAAAAGGCATGGTTCAAAAGATGACAAGTATGACACTAGAACTACTAGAACCATAACGGAAATGAGCCATGTATAAAATTATGACGAAGGATGTAATGTGGATAGTATAATGAATAAAAGTGGAAAAATGATGGCCTCGTTTTTATATTCCTCGCGAGCGGTGATAATAGCGACGGCAGTGTTGTTTGGCGGTACGTCATTGTATGGCGACACTAGAGAAAATGCTGATGCTATGACTATCGAAGACTATATCGCCCTCTTCGCAAACGAAGATAGCACCATCGCAGCAAAGAACAGCAAAGATATCCCCGCTACTGATATTGTCGAGACCTACAGAATCTCCGGAGAGGGGACGACGATATCGACAGAAGTATATGACGACGATAAAGACGGATATATAATAAATTTTAACGATCTTAGCATCATAGAAGTTATACGCTTCATAAGCAAAATATCAGAGGTGAACTTCATCTTCGAAGAAGAAGACCTGGATTTCAACGTCACTATCGTTTCCGAAGGGCCTACCAGCATAGAAAATGTCATGGCAGCACTCCTACAGATACTCCGCATCCACGAGTTCTCACTATTGCAGCAAGATAATACCATCGTCATCCACAAAAACAGAAACGTCGCAAACCCTCCGGCATTGTTGATTAACAATGAAAATAATATTGCTATAGTTACCGATTCGTTCCGCGTTAGACACCTCGATACAGTACGTCTCTCCGACCTTCTTAAACCATACCTCTCACAAGATGCTATAATAAATACATCGCCGGAAACAGGACATATCATCATCACAGACATCAATACCAATGTCGAGAAGATAGGAGAACTTCTCGATATCCTCGATGTCCCAAACCGTAGCCTTGAACTGTCTTCATATAAAGTTCAGAACCTTACGATATCAATATTAATAGACCTCGCAAAGAAAATTCTCGATCCACTGTCAGAAGGCGGGACGCTAGAACTCGTGCCACAGATCGCTTCAGGAACGATATTCATAGTATCGTCGCCATACCTAATACAACGAACCATCGCCGTATTAAAAACCCTCGACCGCGGAGAACCACTAGCAGGACAGCAACAAGTTGTTAGCTCTGAAGATGCGACAACAACGGTAGCATGGCCTTATGAAAAAGATATAAAAATAAAAGAACGTAAACAGACGATAATAGAAAACCTCGAAGATCGCATACGATATGCTCGTAGAGAAAAAGAAGAAAAAGAGCTGCGCGAAAATGAGATGCGCGAGCGCGCCGAGAAAGAAAAAATATATGACGACCTCGAGAAAGCTATCGAAGATGTCAAAAATTATACATTAGAAGACGATGAAGATACTACTAATGAAATCGTTAGGGCTATGCAAAATATCAGGAAGTCTATAGCAGACCTCGACAGCATAATATCGGTGCGGATGGATAAAGAGATCGCCGAAATGGAAGCCCTTATCGAAAATAATGACGGAGACGTGATATATGACAACCTAAAAAGGTTCGAAGAGGTCCGCGAAGAACTTCGTGATGAAGAAAGACGTGCTTTCGCCGACAGTAAAGAACTTATAACGTTGATACGCTCTCTGGAGACAAGCATATTACAAGGAAGAGAACGATATAAACGCTATGAACAAGAGGCCGAGAAAATAACAACGGTGACGATAGAGAAAAGAGCCGTCATAAAAGATGTCGTCATAGCACTAGAAGAAGATACTTCCGATAAAGAAAAAACACAAGCCCTCATTGGACGTGTTGATGTCCTCGGTGAGAGCGTGAAGAAATTGTCACAACAGGCAGCGAAAGAACGCGAAGAACTCATTGAAAGCGTAAAAAAAGCTCTGAATGTCGACAAAAAAAGCCAGGAACTCGAAGAGAAAAAGAAAAAAGAAGAGACCGAAGCTTTACTGCAAAACCTTTCAGGAAAACTAATACAAGCTATTAAAGAAGACAGCAGCTTTAAAGAAGATGCCTTAAAAAAAGAGATCGTTGCCGTCAAAGACGCTATCGCTGAGATCGAAAACGAAGCTAATGAACGTGAAAATAGAATCCTTAAAGAGCTTAGCAAGAAAGAGAGCGAAGAGAAGATATTTAAAGAAGAACTACGGAAAGAACTCGAATATAAGAACGCTATAGAGGCAGAGAAAAATACAGAAAAAGAAGATATCGCAGCGTTCTTCGATTCTCTACAAAAAGGTGTCGATGCTAAAGAACGACAACGCCTCGAAGATATAAACGATAGCATCAAAGCTATAGCATTGAAATCATACGACGATGTCGATGAAAAGACAATATACGCCATCGAAGACGCAATAACACGTCTCATTGATGATATTAAAGAAGGACAAGAACGGTGGAGCGCTGAAGCAAAAGAAAAGATCCTAGAAGAAATCGGTAATCAGTCGATAGAATTTTCTAATGCCCTTAGCAAAGAAAGAGAAATAACGCGCGAAAGCCTTGTCAAAGAGCTAGAAAAACAAGAAGAAAGGCTTTCAAAGAAAAGCTCTTCCGATGCTATGAAGACAGCGGAAATCCTTATAGAAGAGTTTGAGGCTTCAAAGAAAACGAAACAAGGGAAGCTCAGCAAAGAGCAGAAAAACCTTGTAAAGGATATCGTCGAAATCTTTAAAGAAGAACTCGAAGGAGAGATAGATAGAAACCTCGCCGAGAATATCGCAAAAGAACTCGCCGAAGAAGATGCCTTTAAAAAGGCTTTGGCAGAAGCAATGAAAAGCGGCATAGAAAAAGGAGAATACGAAAAAGATCAGCAAGACGATGTTGAGAGATATGTCGAATTGTTAGAATATGAAAGGGAAATATCGGCAAAGTTGCTGCAAGAACTAAATATCATAGAAAAAGAAAAGCGTTCACAGGAAGAAAAAGACGCGCTTGCAAAAGCCGTGACAGAACTGGAAAGATACATTAAAGATCGAGGGAAATACTACGATAAAGTCGCAGAAAATATTCTTACATTGAAAAAGTCTTTCGGAAAAGATGACGACCAAGACCTCGTTGTACAAGTAGAATATATACACGATGTCTTAAAAGAACTTAGTAAAAAAAGCGCTGGGCAGGTGAGTAATGAACTTCTGTTCGCTAGACTTTTTGACCTCTTTGAAGGAAATAGCCAAGGACAAGAAGATTTCATCGCGGAACAGAGAAAAATGCTTGAGGTCCTCGAAGATGATATCCTCGAAGGTATACGAGAGCTCGCTACGAAGATAGCATCGAAAAGCCCCGATAGCAAAAAGTTCATAGAAAACCTTAAGTCATGGAATGAAGATAACGACAAACGCGAAGACGACATTAAAGAATACATTGAAAAATTCGAGGATATCGTCGTAGATATAAAAAATAAATTCGACGAACGCTATAAAACACGTGACATTACAGCAAGCGAACGACGGATAGAAGCGATACAAAACAATATCGAAGAGATACAGAAAGATATCGCCGAGAGCCTAGAAAATAAAGAAGAATATGTCCCCGACAGCAAAGAAGAAGCCCTTAAAGAATATTTCGGAGAGCTGACACAGCAGTTCGACGATATAAGAAAAGATATCGCCGAAAAAGAAGAAAATAATAGCGCTGAAGAAATAAGACTTCTCCTCGAAGAATTTAAGATGGATACGAGGAAAAAAGAGCAAAAGACAGAAAAAGAAAATGAATTCTTGGAAATGACCCTTGAAGCCTTGAAAGAACAGTTTAACGAAGTAACGCAAGACAAAAAGAAGGTATTAGAAAATAAGATCTCCGCCATCCAGAAAGAACTCTCCTATAAAGAAGAAGAGATACGCCGTGAGAAAGAAGAAAAAACTGCCTTCATTGTAAAACTCTACGAAGAGCTTTCTGAGGCAGAAGAAGCACTAAAGAATGCCGGAGATACAAGTACCGAAACAATATTGTCAAAACTGGTAGAACTTGAAACTGTCATCATCGGCAAAGAAGTCGTGTCGCAGGACTATGACGCCGATGATTTATCCGCCATAGAAAACAAAATTGATGCGTTAAGAGAAAACCTCGATCGCCAAGAAGAAGAAATCCTTAGCGCAAAAGAAGAGCAGTATAAACGTCTCGACATCTTTAGCGAAGAACTCACCAACATCGAAGCGGTGATGTATTCCGCTGACGATGAAGGCACCGAGAAACTTCTGGAAAAAATATCACAACTAGAAGCCGATGTCTTCGGATATAAAGATGCACTACAAACATATGACGTTGCCGATGTCGAAAACATCGAAAATAAAATCGCTGACCTCAAAAAAGCTATCGATGATCAGAAAGAAGAAGCTGCCGCGATAAAAGAAAAACGCTATGGGCTTATCGAAAGCATCGACGAAGGCCTAAGCAGCATAAAAAAAATCTCATACGGTGAAGAAAAAAACTATCAGAAGCTTATAGAACAGCTTAATGAACTAGAAAACGAACTCCTTGCACAAAACCTCTCCGCCGAAAGCAAGGAAGAGATGCTGAAAGATAACAAAGAACGTGAAAACCTGATACTTCGTATTAGAGAACTTATCGACTACAAAAGAAATGTCACCGAAGAAGGACGCTACACCCTAGAAGAGCAGCTGCGGAACCTTAGAAAAGATGAAGAAGAACGTGCCGAGATAGAAGATAAGTTTAAAGAAAGAACAATGCGCACCGAGATATCAAAAGACGAAAAATTCGAAGAAAGGTCGTTAAGAAAAAGACTTGAAAGGAAGTCTCGACTTGAGAGATCCTCGTCGCATGAGCTTTCAGATGTCAGCACCTTCGGCGCTCCCGATGATAAGACAGACTTCTTCATATATAAGCTAGAACACCAAGATGGCGGAGAGATAGTTTCTTCGTTGGTAGGCATCTCCGAAGGTATCGCCGCAGGGAATGCTATACCAGGACTTAGTATCGCCCTTGAAAATGTGCGGTACCTCAGCGCCTCAAACTCCGTACTAATAACAGGGACAAAAGAAGTCCTTAAAAAAATCCGCGTCCTCGTATCTAATATGGATATCCCAATAAAACAGGTTTTTGTCGAGATGCTCGTCGTAGAGACGACGATAGCAGATTCTCTGACTTTCGGCGTAGAATGGGGCGCACAGATGAAGCGTGACAACATCCTCCTCGATGGCGTAGGAGGGTTCTTGTCAGATGACTCCGAACTAGGAGAGGCGTTACAGACATTGACGAAAGACGCAGCCCTCGACGCCGACGAGGTGCCCCTCACCAGTGGATTCAGCATGGGGGTTATAGGAAGGGTCCTTAACCACAACGACGAGATCTTCACCTCTATAGGCGCCCTCGTTAAAGCCCTTAGCACCGATAGCAATACCGAGATAATATTAAACCCACAGATTGTCTCGGAAGAGGGGAATACAGCAGAATTCTTCGTCGGAGATACCATACGTTACCGCACAAGCGCAGTAACACAGACGGGAGGTAACGTCGAGGCAACTTACGAGACAGGGATGTTCGGCACCTCGCTGAAGGTGACACCACGCCTTGGCAACAGAGTCGATGTCGTAACACTAGATATTGAGCAGAGCATCAGCGACGTTACCAGCACAACAGAAATAGGCCCACAGACACAAACAAGCACGACGAAGACACGCGTACATATCCCCGATAAAAACTTCCTCGTCTTGAGTGGTATGATAAAAGAAAAAGACAGGACGACGAAAAGGAAAGTTCCTATCCTGGGGTCGATACCAATAATAGGAACTCTTTTCAAAAGTGAGACGCACTCCAAAGATAAACGCAATATAATGATATTCATACGTCCACATATCATTAGCAACGAAGAAGATATTAAAGCGTTAACACAGTCGCGCCGCGAACTCTATAAGAAAGGTGTGAAGTTCGACGATTACGATTATGATGAAGAAGAGATGAAAGACATCCTCGGAATCCTCGATGAAGAAGAATAAAAAAAACGTATAGCGTATAGAAATTATCTATACGCTATACGCTACTAAAAGCTATACGCTATCAATTATCGTGAGAATATCTCGTTGGCAGAAAAGAAAAAGTCTATCTCGATCTTGGCGTTCTCGACGCTGTCGGAACCATGAACGGCATTGTTCTGGATGTCGTCACCGAAAGCAATACGTATCGTTCCCTCTGCAGCATCGGCAGGGTTAGTGGCACCCATAATTTCCCTGTTTCTGTTTACAGCATTGTCGCCTTCCAGAACTTGAATTAGAACAGGACCCGATGTCATAAACTCTACAAGGTCGGCGAAGAAAGGTCTTTCTTTATGGACGGCATAGAAGCCTTCGGCCTGCTCCTTGGTAAGATGAAGCATCTTTGCAGCGATGATCTTAAGGTCGCCACTCTCGAAGTATGAGAGTACCTCACCAATCTTATTTTTATTGATGGCATTGGGCTTTACGATAGAAAGGGTTTGCTCTACGGTCATAATAGTATCCTTATGTTGTTATAGTTGTTACGAAAGCAACAACCATATCATAGTAAATACTTTATGGTCAAGAAGGCTTTTTCTCTACACTTGAAGATCTTCTTCCATAGCATCGAGAATCTTGGAAAACACTGGTGGTAGCGTTTTGCCAAACGTCTCAAAATAGTCGCGATTTCCTGCAATTTCGGCTTCCCACTTTGTTGGATCGAAAGAAGCCAATTTCTCCATTGTACCAGCATCGATGTTAATGCCTCTGGTGTCGATGGACCCAGGAGCAGGTAGAAGCCCTATCGGGCTGTCGACGTAGAGCTTTTCAGCTTCAGAAGCAGAAGCAGCTTTGAGAGCCCATTCTAGGACGCGGCTGTTGTCGCCGAATCCAGGCCACATGAAGTTCCCTTCTTGATCTTGACGGAACCAGTTGACAGAAAATATTTTCGGCGCGCCTTCGGGATCGAGGCCTTTACCAACTTCTAGCCAGTGTCTGAAATAATCGCCTGCATTATATCCAATGAAAGGTTTCATGGCAAAGGGGTCGTGGCGTATCTCGCCAACAGTACCTTCTGCTGCTGCGGTTTTCTGCGACGAGACGCTGGCACCCATAAGGACGCCTTCTTCCCACGAACGTGCCATGCAAGCGAGAGGGATGGTGCCTGGTCTACGTCCTCCGAAGAGTATCGCTGAAATAGGCACGCCGTCAGGAGCGTCGAATTCATCGGCGATGACAGGACATTGGCTTGCTGGCGCAGTAAAGCGTGCATTGGGATGTGCTGCAGTAGTACCGCTTTCAGGAGTCCACGGATTCCCTCTCCAGTCGATAAGCCCATCAGGAGGGACATCAGTCATACCTTCCCACCATACATCACCAGCAGGGGTTAAAGCGACGTTGGTGAAGAGACAGTTTTCTGTTAACGACTTCATGGCATTGGGGTTTGACTCCATCGACGTCCCAGGCGCTACGCCGAAGAACCCTGCCTCAGGGTTTATGGCATACAGCTTTCCATCGTCTCCAGGAT
>JABHNK010000002.1 GCA_018694295.1 Waddliaceae bacterium | reverse complement strand
AATCAACGATTTTTGTAGCGGCGTCGATGTCTTTGCGGGAGTAGGAAATGAAGATATGAGACATGAATTATTCCCCTAACAACAGTTTGCCTGCAAAAAAGAAACACGCCCGGAGAACGACTCTCCAGGCGCGAGTAAAGGCAGATCAAAGTGGATGCTGTCTTCCGATCCGATTGCCTGTGCGATGACGTGCGCGCAGGTCAGGATCAAGTTCTCGGCGGCAAGAAATCCCACCCCGACGGGAATCCCGTCAGCGGTGAGAATACGGACTAAGCTGTTGTGCAGTTGATGGGACATAGCTCCCCTCCCAGGGTGATGGTGGATAGAGGATAATTTTACCCTACCAATACATACCTCTACGCTATATTCCTTTGTTACAGCTCGAAGCACGCCCACACTGCAGCATGGGGACCTCCTCCCAATTAACTCAATAGCACCAATCATACATAACCGGGTTGTTGGCACAATAGACGTATCTTCGACTTCGATACCATCACAGCCACTTGCGTTAATTGCTCCCATCCAGACCAATAGAGGACGGAGATATTATATTTTAGAAGGTAACTTAAATATGCGTCGTAATTCTTTTAGCCAAAGGTCTCCAGAGATGTAATGCTGATATAAACGAGAGAGAACTGTAAGTTTTTCAAGACCGTGAATTTCAAAGGTTTGGAATGGCCTTACTCCGTTTTCCCTTTGTGACTTTGTTCGATACACACCAGCATAAAATTTAGCGACCGTCCATGCAAAATCTAGAAGTTCTCCTTGCATGTTTAATGCAATATCCAACTTTAGAACATCTTCTAAACGTAATTTCTCAGGTGTTTGATATTCAAGCTTTCGAATACCTCTATCTGAAAGACCTACAGAGTTTCCTAGTTGTTTTAAAGAAAGTTCTTTGGATATTCGAATGCGGTTGAGATATGCTCCAATATCAAGAAATAATAAATTACCACCGGATAAATAATTGTTACGGATATTTTCGAAAGATAGGTGACGGGGGTATCTGAAATCTATCCAACCAATACGATCGGATTCTTTGTCGGATTCTTTGTTTAAGGGAGGAATGTCAATCAATCGTTTTTCTAAATCTTTTACACCAAGGCAACTGTAGATGAACTTATATAGTGGGGGCTCAATACGGGAATCTTTATCAAAAACTTCGTCAACAAAAAACTCAATGGCTTCATCCATTGGCCCAGAAAAATCTCCTGATGAAAAAACGCCACTCATATCTAGAAAATCTATGTCATTATAGTTGAGACACTGATGTTCTTTAGGAATTTCCTTTTTTATAGAACTTTTTTGAAAATGTAAGGGCATTGCCTGAACAATTTCTTTGGCGAATAAGTTTTCTAGGGGCAATTCTAGTGAATGAGCAAGACGAAATGCGGCGTTTAGTGTCAAAGCTACTTTTTCATTTTCAATATAGCTAATCTGCGCATGGGTGCCTCCAAAAATTGCAGCAAGCTCCCTTGACGACAGTTTTTTTTGTTCTCTTGCCTCTCTAATTAGAGCACCATAATTTTTAATCAACGAATCCATTTTATTTCCTTGTAGTTTCTGAAAAGCTGTGCTAAACTGTATTTACGTCGCATAAAGAACGGTATTTACCATTCTTATTATTAGGTAAATTTTTTATCTGAAAAATCGAACCCATATAACCTTATGACCACAAAGCCTATTCTCAAAGGTCGCCTAAAAGGCAACCAACTCCGAAAACTATCAGCTCTACTCGATATGATGTACTCTCCGTCCGAGTTGGCAAAAGAAGTAGGATTTACACAACGTCAGGTCTATCGCGCCTACATACCACTGGGATGTCCACACGAACGTGATGAAAGCAATCATCTATGGATCAATGGAATAGCATTTAGAAAGTGGCACAAAAAAACCTATAAAAAAGTGAAGCTTCAAGATAACGAAGCTTACTGCGTCTCTTGCAAAAATATCGTTACTATTCAAAACTTCGAGAAGAAACAAAGTGGTCGTTACCACTACAAGCTTATTTCCTGCCCTAATTGCGGGGGAAATATTTCAAAAGCAATTCAAAACAAGGCATCGGATGATTAATAGAAAAAACAAAAAAAATAGAGATGAATATCTGAAATACCTACTAGAAAGATTAGGACAAGACGAACTCTCTATTAACACAAAACGAAGTCGCTTAAATCATCTTTTAATTTGGTGCGATGAAACAAAATTCGAGTTCATCCCAAAACGCCAAGAGATATTTCGACAATATGTCGACGAACTCATCAAACCAAATGGTAAGCCTCAAGCTCCTGGCTATAAAAGAGATCTCATGCAAGAGGCTAAACGTATTTTTGAGTGGTTAGCCGTTCATAAAGGTTATCGCTTAGTCACACCTGCTTGGTTGGACACATTTACCTACAAGATAAAATCTAATGAAAGAAATCATTTAAAATCGGTAGCTGAGCAAGAAATCAAGTTCATGGCTAATCTGCCTACCAAAACTTTAAGGGAACAACGAGCTCGTGCTAGTGCATTGTTTCTCTTTGCTTCAGGAGCAAGAGCATCAGCATTTGCAACCTTACCAATTAAAGCTGTAAATCTCAAAAACTTAGAAATCTATCAATGGACAAGCCTAGGGGTTCGAACAAAAAACCGCAAATCAGCAACAACGTTTATCCTAAACATAGGCACTATTTTAGACATCATAAAAGAGTGGGATAAATTGGTACGATTAAAACTTCCTCCTGAAGCTCCTTGGTTTGCTCCAATTTCTTCAACATCTTTGGATTTTGACACTCATAAAACAACTATTGGAAAACATAGAGCAAGGGCTGTCAACAAAGACTTAGAAATCTTTGGCATGAGAAACGGCTTTCAAGATTTTTTCACTCCTCATGATTTTCGACGCGGACATGCTAACTTTCTCTTTGGCCGCGCTATCGATATGGCAGATCTTATTGCTGCACAAAACAACTTAATGCATACGAGTCTTACAACAACAGAGATGTATGCTCGACAACGTCAAGAACAAACCAGAAAACGTATTTCTATAATGTCAGGACGAGACACATCAATTCATTCAAAAGAGGACTTATCATCTCAAATGTTATTAGAAGAAATAATAAAAATAAAGCAAATGCTTAAAAAAGAAAGGTAAAAAAATGCTACCAAAAGAACAATTTCCCCATAAAAAACATAAAAAAAGTGGGCCCGGCTGGATTCGAACCAGCGACCCAACGATTATGAGTCGTTTGCGCTAACCGCTGCGCCACGGGCCCAAAGAGCGGGAGACGGGATTCGAACCCGCGAGTGTCAGCTTGGAAGGCTGATGCCTT
>JABHNK010000001.1 GCA_018694295.1 Waddliaceae bacterium | reverse complement strand
ATGATGTAATCTAGAATGTGTTGTATCATTATAATATCATACTCTTCACGCTATTTTTTGTGTCAGGAAATTTTGTTTACAATTTCACGGTAAAAAATGTACACAAGGTATAGTGTAATCTATTAAGGCTTTACGATGAAATCTTTTAAACGTTTTATCCCCATTGCTATAATAATCGCTGTCACTATAGCAGCGTATTTCTTTGGTGTTGGCGAATATATTTCTATAGAGAATTTCAAGAGGCACAGGGTTTTTCTTTTGAAGCTCGTCGACGCACATGCTATCATGGCGCCTCTTCTTTATATTGCTCTATACACCTTATCTACAGCGCTTTCGATTCCTGGCGGCGCTCTTCTTACGATATTCGGTGGTTTTCTCTTCGGACAGCCTTATAGTGTGATATATGTCGTCATTGGAGCTACTTTGGGAGCAATAGTCATCTTTCTTTCTGCGCGTACTGCTCTCGGGGAGACTCTTTCTAAGAAAGCCTCTGGGCCACGGATGACGAAGATAAAAAATGGCATAAAAGAAAACGCTGTAAGCTACCTACTTTTCCTTCGCCTTGTTCCTCTTTTCCCTTTTTGGCTTGTAAACATTGCTCCTGCGCTTCTAAACATCTCGCTATGGACATTTTCATGGACGACGTTCGTCGGAATAATACCAGGGACTTTTGCGTTTTCACAGGCGGGGACGGGTTTAGGTTCTATCCTTGATTCCAACGAGCCTTTCTCAGTACAAGGTTTTTTTACTACGGAGATGAAGATCGCTATCATTGCTTTAGCGATATTCGCACTTATTCCTATCGTAGTAAAGAAACTTCGCAAGGGCAAAAAGGTATGACAAATTCTTCTTTCATAGCATTATATAAAAAGCTTTCGGTCGACCCTATTGTTGACGTTCTCTGTAAGGTTGGTATAACGCCAAACGTCGTCACTTTATTAGCATGTCTTTCTGGTGTTGCTGCAGCGCCATATATTGCTTTTAGGCATCCTTATCTTGCTATTGTTTTCATACTTCTTTCTGGTCATCTCGACTTTCTCGACGGAGCTCTAGCGAGGAGGCTCCAGCGCTCGTCTTCTGCTGGTGCTGTATATGATATCGTTTCTGATAGGATAGTAGAGTTTTCTATCATTATGGGGTTGTTTTTCGTAGATCCTAGCTCTCGTGGCATTATGTCGATGTTCATGCTTGGCAGCATATTAGTGTGTGTTACATCGTTCCTTGTTGTTGGGATATTCACCGACAACGAAAGTGAGAAAGGCTTTTACTACAGCCCTGGAATCATGGAGCGCGGAGAGGCTTTTGCTTTCTTCGTAGTTATGATCCTTATTCCTTCGCTGTTCACTGTGCTTGCCATTGTCTTCACTGTCCTTGTTTTTTTGACAGCATCGATACGTTTATACCAGTTTTCTCGTGCCGTATGATCTATAGTGAAGTAGATTTTTGAGCTATTATTTCTGGAAAAGCAATAGACCCTACGGCTCCTGAGCCGAAAATTAGTGGTATACCGTAGATGGCCCAGTACCATTGATATCCGCCATCTTCGCCAAAATATGCGTAGGTAAAAACTCCCCAACACAGTCCTACAACAATGCTTATTATAGCGCCTGCTTTAGAGGCTTTTTTCCAGTAAAAACCTGCTAATAGGGCAAACGACAATGCCAGCACGGGGATGTTTGCCAGGATGAGTTTCTGAAGTATCTTATCGACGAGGGTATTACCAAGAAGGTATGCTATTGTTGCAAAAGCTATGGTGATATAAATGCTACGTCCACATCCTTCAGAGTTATTCCTTCCCAGAAAATCACTTACTACCATACTTGTCATCGCGCTCCACACTCCCGACAGCGTCGTTGCTGCTGCTGCGAAGAATACACCGAAGCCTATACCTCTTAGTCCTGTTGGCAGTATATTCATGACGATATATGGCAGTGCCTGGTCATGATTGACAACGGAATTCTTTTTCAAGAACGATGTCGCCATTACAGCGCATGCGTATAATACGAATACGAGCACTGCTGCGATCATAACGGACTGTTTTGCTATTGCCGGCGTTTTTGCCGAGAAGATTTTCTGCCCATACCATGGTGCTATGATGTATGTAAACATCGTCACTAGTGTTATTGCTACAACAAAAGAGGGTGGCAATAGAGTCATTGCCTCTGTTATATTGTAAGGTGTTGTTGCACTGTTATTCCATGACAATAACATCATAAGAGGCATGAAGATTAGCAGGATGCAGAAGCTTATGATATCGTTCTTTATTATTGCTACGAGCCCACCGCGTAATGTAAGTAATAGTATAAGGAGTACTAGGACAAGGCTTAACATCCATGTATGCACTGAAGGAAAGGCTAAAGAGAATATTATCGAAAGGGATTTTATATACACTGCGCTGAACCCCGTCATAGCTGCTATTAGTGCGAAGCTTGCAAGTTTCCCTACGCTATCACCATATCGTTGCGAGAAAAACTGTGCTACCGACAGACCGTTGAACTGCTTCCATTTTTTTGCGACGGTGATTCCGTAGAAAGTAAGGCCTATGAGGAAAACGAAAGGAAGTACCAGCGCCCATAGTCCACAGAGATATCCTATCGCCGAAAATGCTATTAATGTCGAAGTATTGAATTCCGTCATTACTAGAGTAGCGGTGAGGGCAAAAAGACCGGTGTTATTATCTGCTAAAAGATATGATTTCTCTGACTGCACCCTGCGGACGCCCCAGTGCCCTGCTATTACCATCAATAATATTACCATCAAAAACGTCGCTATATCTATGATGCTCATGGCGTTACCGTAAATTCTTTATTTTTAAGAAATGTTTTTATATGTTGAATAAAGCATACTATACATTACGTGTGGGGAGATTTATGGAGCAAGATCATTTTGATATCATCATCATCGGTGCTGGCAGTGGTGGTTTAAACATTGCTGGTTTCATGAACAAAGCCGGCTTCAGCGTGTTGCTTATCGACAAAAGCGAATGGGCCATTGGTGGCGACTGTCTAAACTACGGGTGCATTCCTAGCAAGGCGTTGATCCACCTTTCTAAGCTTGCCTATGATGCGAAGGAAGCTGAAGCTATTGGTCTCAAGGTCGGTGGCGCTGTTGATATTGGTAAGGTAACGAAATATATCAAAGAGAAGCAGGGCGTCATACGTCAGCATGAGAACGCCGACTATTTTCGTTCTTTGGGGATGACTGTCGTCCTTGGCGAAGCGAAATTTTCTGGTCCTAATAGTGTTGTCGTCGATAGTAAAGAGTATTTCGGTAAGAAGATCGTCATCGCTACTGGAAGCAGACCTCGTAGCCTTGAAGTCCCTGGCGTCGAAAATGTGCGGTGTTACAACAACGAGACTATTTTCGATATAGATTTTTTACCTAAGAAGTTTTTGTTTGTTGGCGGGGGTCCTATAGGGATAGAGCTAGGGCAGTGTTTCCAGCGTCTTGGCAGCGACGTTACTGTGATACAGCATGGCCCGAAGTTTCTTCCCAAGGAGAGCAAAGAGATCGCCTGTGTATTATATGACCAGCTTATCCAGGAGGGCATGACGTTCCACTTCAACAGCGTCCCTAAGGAGTTTATCGGTAGCGATAAAGTTGTCATTGAAGACAAAGGCGGCTTAGAGAGCACTATAGACTTCGACGCTGTTTTTGTTGCTATTGGAAGGTCTTTGAATATCGAAGGTCTTGGCATTGAGAATGCTGGCATCGCGCTCGACGAAGGCGGAAGAAAGCTCAAGGTCGATGACTATATGAGGACTACCAACAAAAACGTCTTTGCCTGTGGTGATGTCGCTGGAGGGTATATCTTCACCCATGCTGCTGAGCTTCATGCTTCTGTTATAATAAACAATTTCTTCAGCCCTTTCAAGAAGAAGCTTTCCTACGACAACATCTCATGGGTAACGTATACATACCCAGAGATTGCGACCTTCGGCCTTAGCGCTGAGGCTCTCGAAAGCCGTGGGATGAAATACGAGACGTTATCGCTTGATTTCGAAGACGACGACAGGCATATCGTCGACGACTTTACTGCTGGGAAGCTTGTTGTATATCATAGAAAGGGTGTAATCCTTGGGGGTTCGATGGTTTCTCCTGCTGCTGGAGAGCTTTTCCAGGAGCTCGTCCTTGCCAATACTTCAGGCCTTAAACTCAAAGACCTTTTCGGCAAGATATATCCATACCCTACTGCCAGCAGGGTAAACAAGAAACTTGCGGGGAATTATTTTTCTAAGAAGCTTACTCCGTTAACAAAAAAAATACTTAAGGTGATGTACCGATGAAGATAGGACTTATAGGATTGGGGAAGATGGGCGGAAATCTTGCCCTCAACATCATCGACCACGGCCATGATGTTGTTGTATATAACAGAAGCGCTGAGAAGATGGTACCATATGTTGAAAAAGGTGCTATCGCTGGCGCTTCTCTCGAAGAGCTTGTCGGCAGCCTCGAGGCTCCACGGATGATATGGGTTATGGTCACCGCTGGAGATGCTGTCGACCATGTTATCGCCGAGCTTACTCCCCTTCTCGACGATGGTGATACTATCATTGACGGTGGAAACAGTTTCTATAAAGACACGATACGTCGTGCTGAGAATCTTAAAGAGGAAGGGATTAATCTTCTCGATATTGGCACTAGCGGTGGCATCGACGGCGCCAGGAACGGCGCATGTTTTATGGTCGGCGGCGACGAAGAGCGTTTTAATGCTATAGAGCCTTTGCTTGCTGACATCAGCGTTGATGGCGGCTACGGATATTTCGGTAAGAGCGGTGCTGGGCATTTTGTTAAGATGATCCACAACGGCATAGAATATGGTATGATGCAGAGTATCGGCGAAGGTTTCGAGGTTATGGAGAAGAGCGCTTTCGACATCGATATGTCTTCTGCTGCGAAGGTATGGAGCAATGGCAGCGTGATACGCGGGTGGCTTATGGATCTCGCCGAAGAGGCGTATAGTGAAGACCCGTCTTTAGAAAAATATTCTGGCGCCATAGGCCTTAGCGGCGAAGGAGAGTGGAGTATTGCTACCGCTAAAGAACTCGAAGTCCCTGTTCCTGCCATGGATTCTAGCGTCGACATGCGCATAAAAAGTAAAGAATCGCCGAGATATCAGGGAAAAGTTATCCAGGCGCTACGTTTTGGTTTCGGGAGGCACGAGCAGCCATCATGATAAAATGTATTTCCGATGAACGAAAATCTCTTGCCTACAAAGCCGTAGAAGTTATCGCTTCTGAGGTCGCCGATTTGCTCATAATGCAACGTCGCGGCCATGTTGTTCTAGGGATATGTGGTGGCGGCAGTGTTGAAGAAATTTTCAAGGCTCTTTCGGCTTCCGAGAGCATGCCATGGCACCAGGTTCATATCTTTTGGATCGACGAAAGGCTCGATTCTAACGACTCTAACGAGCATCTCGCGCGAGAACTTTTTCTTCAAGGGCTAATCAATGAAAAAGAGTTTCCTAAAGAAAACATCCACTCTCCTAAAGAAGAAGGATATACTGAAGAGCTTCTTGCATTGGGAGGTTTTGATATAATATTAATGTCTTCTGGTGGTGACGGCCATGTAGCGAGCCTTTTTCCTCACCACCCTGCTTTGCAAGAAGAAGACAAAAAATTCATCATCGTAGACGACAGCCCAAAACCTCCCAAGAGGAGGATTACAGCATCGAAGGCTCTTCTTCAGGATGCTACTACATGCCTACTTCTTTTCTACGGCAAAGAGAAGTCTGTTGCTTTAAAGGCTTTTAGCGACATTGATACCAGCATCGACGAATGCCCTGCCGTTTTAACAAAAGAAATTACAAACCTTTACATTTTTACGGATATTATATGAATACCATAGGATTTATCATCTTCGGAGGAACTGGCGACCTTACCAACAGGAAACTTGTGCCTTCGTTATACAACCTAATAAAAAAGGGTACGCTCACTGAAGAGTCGTATATAGTCGGTGTCGGAAGACGCCCTCTATCCGACGAAGAGTATAAGGACCGCATCGCTGCTTCTCTTCCTGCTGCTATCATCGAAAGTCCTTTGTGGCAAAAGATACGTATACACTATTTCCATAGCGACTTTTCAGCGAAGAATTTCCTCGACGGCATGGATGCTTTCCTTGGGAAGCTTGAAAAAGGAAAGTCCTACGACCGCATTTATTATCTTGCGACGAGTTTTACCTTCATGCCTATGATCGCCAAGCAGCTAAAGAAGTACAAGCTCCATACCCACAAAGACAAATTCCGTAGGGTTGTCTTTGAGAAGCCCTTCGGAACGGATCTTTCTACTAGCAAGAAGCTCAACACCACGATACAGAAGATCTTCGACGAAGAGTCTATCTATAGGATCGACCACTATCTCGGCAAGGAGACGGTACAAAATATCTTAACATTACGCCTTGGAAATCCCCTTTTCGAGGGCGTCTGGAGCAGTGAGTTCATCGAAAAGATAAACATCGTCGCAGAAGAGGATTCCAATGTAGGCAAAAGAATAGGATATTATGATAATGCTGGCGCCATAAAAGATATGGTACAAAGTCATCTGCTACAGGTGGCAAGCCTTGTTCTTATGGACGCCCCAGAAAAATACGATGCTACCAACATCCATGATGAAAAGGTTAAGGTCTTAAAAAAGCTACGCCTAGCATCTACAAAAGACCTCACCATCGGACAATATCGCTCCTATGGCGGTGAGGTTAAAGCTGCGGGCCTGAAAAAAAGTGCTACCGAGACATATGTCGATGTTAAGTTGCGTTGCAACAGCAGGCGCTGGAAAGGCACTGACATCGTCCTTACCACTGGAAAGATGCTAGGAAATCGTCGCGCTTATATCGAGATAATATTCAAAAAAAATCCGTGCAAACACCACTGTAAGCTATATAAAATTAAAACCAACAAACTTACTATAGACATACAGCCGACGCAAGATATTGCTTTCGACTTCAACCACTATGTCCTTGCTGCTGATGTCTTCAAAGCCGTCACCATGGAATTTTGTCATTCTTGTGAATTTACCGGTAACAGCATAGCAGCATATGACACTCTCCTTGCAGAATGTATCGCTGGCGACAAGACGCTTTTCACAAGGTTCGACGAATTACAGGAGTCCTGGAAAATAACTGACGCCCTTGTCTCTGCCAAGAAATCCGTTGCTTTAAAGAAATATGCCGACCATGGCAAGGAGCTGTCATGAAAAAAGAAACCAAGAAATTTGTTATCTTTGCTGCATTCGTTGCTGTGATGGTATTTTTAGGGTATTATTTCGATATCGACGAGCGATTCTCTATCGAGAAGATCCAGAATTTCATCATAACGTTAGGGTTATGGGCTCCTGTTGTTTATATCGGGATGTATATGCTTACCTCTATAATCTTTTTTCCTGCGTCGCTGCTTTCCACAGCAAGCGGTGCCATATGGGGAGTGTATTTGGGGACGGTATATACTGTTATCGGTGCCGTTCTCGCTAGCATAATTCCCTTTATCATAGCGCGCCATCTTGGAAGAGGTTTCGCTGCTAAGATGACAGAGAAAAACACGGCTGGCGTATGTGATAGGTTTATCTCGAAAAATGGTTTCTTTTCCATCCTTTTTGCGCGCCTTATACCGCTTTTTCCTTGGGACGTCGTCAACTACGGAGCTGGGATGTGTGGTATACGCTTCCGCGACTATCTCTTCGCTACTGCTTTGGGGATAATACCAGGAAGTTTCACCTACAACCTTATAGGTTCGACGCTTGGGCAGCCTCTCGATATTACGAAGGTGGTAATCGTCACTGCTGTAGTTGTGCTTATGGGAACAGTAACATTCCTAATAAAGAAAAAAAACGGAGGAATCGAAACAATTCCTCCGAAATAACGTGTTATTAGATAATGTTATCTATGTTATTTTTTCTTCTTTGCCTTTTTCTTTACTTTGCATGATCCTTTGCAACATTTGCATTTAATCCAGCAGCAAAGCTTCATAACGGCAGCGATGCCGATAAGGATATAAATTACGCGTGCAAAAATCGTCCCTGCGCCGAACAGATATTCTACTAGGTCTAGGTCAAAAAGACCAACGAGCCCCCAGTTGATACCTCCTATTAGGAGAAGGACAAACGCTGTCGTACATATTATTGGGCATTCTTTCTTCATCAGTATAACTCCTTAAGTAATAGTTAAAATATACCACACCTTTAAAATATTTCTTTTCCTATTAGAATGTCAAATAAAATAATGTTTTTGTTGTCGTTATGAACGATATTCCAAGATATCTCCTGGCTGGCATTCAAGGAAGCTGCATATGGCGTCGAGTGTCGACAGCCTTATCGCCTTTGCTTTTCCTGTCTTTAGTATAGAAAGGTTTGGTTCTGTTATGCCTATCGCCTCGGCGAGCTCTTTAGAGCGTTTTTTCCTTGTGGCGAGCATGACATCGATATTTATTATTATAGCCATTGTTTGCTCCTATACTGTATATTTTTTATCTTCTTCGAGTTTTACACCTTCGCCCATAACCCATGACATAAAAATAAACATAACGGCGAAGAATATCACAGTGAAGTCCCACGAATCTAAAGAGATGCTGATATATCGTTCTCCGGGAGTGTTATAATATGTTTGTGCTAGTGTTATGAGAGCTTCATAAATAGGATACAATACGAGTTTACCGATAAGAAGTGTGTAGCCTATTTTTTTATAATATTGGACGTTTTCCATGGTAAAGATTTTAAAGCTCTCATATAGCTTGCACAGCTTCATACCATAGCGAAGAACGAAGATATACACGCCTATGGGGATCATCGAGATCAAAAAACAAAAAATGCGGATATGGGGTTTCAATTCATTTAATGGCGGGAGTCGGATGTCTGTATTTCCTTGCGACCACATGAAAGAAAACATATTCGGAATGAGACCATCAAAAAACCAATAAATCGCTGAAAATATTGGTAAAAGGATTATCAAGGTTAAAAAAAAGATTCTAAAGATACGGCTTGTGCGTTTTATTTTATTCATAGTATTTGGCCCTCCTGTTGTGCCGGTTATTAAAACTATGCCATTATTATCGTTATTCGATAACTTTTTGTCAAGGGATGATAACTTTTTATTGTTGCGCTAGTTTTTAGTGTAGATATTTTGGTGTTGCTTATTGGCTACAAGTCGTTTATAATTACGGACTAATTTTTAAACCCATGATTGCGACCTATACTTTGCCATAGGGTTATTATAGCGGATAGTTATAGCGGATAGCGGATAGAAAAAACTAGCGAATAGGTAAAGTCTATACGCTAAACGCTATTCCTCTACGCTACAAAAGTGTTGCTGCAAAAAGAAATATGGCGAAGTTAAATAATAGCAAATGGGCAAAGAAAAACAATAAGAAAGAGTAGGGACTTAAAATGTTTGTCTTCACATGCTTATATTTTCTGCCAATGCTTTTTATAAAGAAAAAAAGTCCTGTTTCCTATAGCATCCATAGTGTTAGGCAATATGACTCATTTTACTCCTCGCGAATAGTTACGACTATTCGCTTGTCGTTCACTGAGCCATCTTATCTAACTCTATGGCGCTAAAGGAAATATAGGTCGCAATCATGGGTTAAAGAGGTCATCATTATGTCTTGGGTTGTTTTCATACCGCCGTTATTAGTTTTTCTTGTTGGGATATTTTTCCATAGGATCATTCTTGCTCTTATCGTTGGGATTTGTGCCTCTGCGCTTATTGTCACGCATGGTGCTCCTATTGATTCCGTGTCTCTTATTGGTCGTCGTTTTTACGAGACGTTTGACTTAAATTTATTATTTTCTTCTGGCTCTTTTTGGGACTGTGACCACATCCTTATCATGTTATTTCCTTTTATTATTGGTATTGTCATTGAGATGATCCACCGATCTGGTGGTGCTCGAGCTTTGATATTAAAGGCATCGTCTTCGATACGTTGCAAGCGTGGTGTTGAGACTTCGTCGTTATTACTTTCGCATTGTCTTTTTATCGACGACTATTTGAGCTGTCTTACCGTTGGTTCTGTGTTACGTCCTCTTGCCGACAAGCATCTTGTTCCTCGTGCGAAGTTAGCTTTTCTTGTTGATATCATGGCGGCTTCTTTAGCGATATTATGTCCTGTTTCAGCTTGGGCGGCGGCAATAATAGGTTTTTTGAGTGACAACGGCATTGGTGAGTCTATTGAAGAGACGATATATGTCATGGCGCCGCCGAACGTGATATATCTTCGTACTTTGCCATATGTTTTCTATTCTTTCACCGTTATTGTCACTGTATGGTTTATTGTACGTCGCAAGATTTCTTTTGGTCTTATGAGGTCACACGAGAAGATTGCAGATGAGAAAGGCCATCTTTTTGGTCCTCGCAAGAAGGGGCGCAATGCTGAGGCTACTGTTACGGATTCTAAAGAGCCTGCTTATATCATGGACTTCATTGTTCCTATTGCAACGCTTCTTGTTTCTGTATTTATTGGGTTGTTATATTGGGGTGAGCATCGGTTGTTTGGCGGTGACCGTTCTTTTGTTGCGGCCTTACAGAATGCTAGTGCCGCTATAGTTCTTTTTGTTGGGTCTTCTATATCGTTTATTGTTTCTGTGATATATTATCTTCTTTCTGGGCGTTTTTCATATCGTAAAATGCCAAAGATCATCCTCAAAGGTTCTCTCGATGTTCTTCCTGTTGTTGCTATCTTGGCGTGTTCCTGGACTTTTGGTGCGCTTCTCCGCGAAGATGTACAGACTGGAAGTTATCTTGCCAATATCATCGGCGATTCTTTGCCGTTATATTTGTTGCCCTGCATATTTTTCGTAGTTGCTCTTGCCACGGCGATATCGATAGGGACGACGTGGGGTACTGCGGCGATATTATTCCCTATAGCGATACCTCTTGTTGTGTCGTTGTCGCACGTAGCAACGCCAGCGACGCCTGACCAGATGGCGATGCTTTTCCCTGTTTTGGGCGCTATCCTTGCCGGTGGTGTATGTGGGTGTAATACTTCTGTCATCGCCGACACCACGATATTATCCTCTGCGAGCTCTTCGTGTCATCATTTCGACCATTTCAACACGCAGTGGCGCTATGTCCTTCCTATGGCTATAGGTTCTGTTGTAGCGTTCGCCATAACGGGTCTTCTTGTTGAGAAGTCTATGATACTTTCTATTGTCGTGCCGCTTATAGCTTCGATAAGTATAAGTTTGCTTATCGTTTCCGCGCTTCATATGGCAACATCGAAAAAATGATCATTGAAATGAGTTCGGAGTTCGGAACAGGATTTTTCACCACGGAGCCACGGAGAACACGGAGAACAAAAGTTTAAAGGAAAAAGAAAATTGCTGGGGGCTTTCCCCCAGACCCCTATTTTTGAACAGTGAACTTTTTAAAGTCCTCGGGGTTCTAGGGGTGAAACCCCTAGCCCGCCCTATTCCTCTCTGTGTTCTCCGTGGCTCTGTGGTGAAAAATTCCTATTCCGGGCTTCGAATTCCTATCAAAGTAATGGTGAAAAATTCTAACATAGCGTAACATCATGTTAGTAAAACAATGTTAATAAGGAGAACTTTTATGTCAGAAGCCGCGCCAAAAACAATATATCTCAAAGACCATACTGTTCCTGAGTATTCCATTTCGGATGTGAAGTTTATTTTTAATATCGAAGATGATGTTACCACGGTACATTCTACGCTTAATATCATCAAGAATGACGGTGTGAGTGCTCCTCTTGTTTTGGATGGCGAGAATATGACGTTGTTGAGTGTAACCATCGACGGCGAGGTTCCCGAGTATAGTGTCGACGACAAGACGTTACGCATCGAAAATGTTCCTGAGCGCTGCGTCTTAGAGATAGAGAATACGATCGACCCTGCCAACAACACTGCTCTTGAGGGGTTATATCAGTCTGGTGAGATGTTCTGCACGCAGAACGAGCCTCATGGGTTTAGGCGTATAACATATTTCCTCGACAGGCCTGACGTCATGTCAAAATTTACTACCAAGATCATCGCCGACAAAGAAAAATATCCTGTATTGCTTTCCAATGGCAATGAAGTTGATCACGGCGACCTCGACGATGGGAAGCATTATGTCACGTGGGAAGATCCATTCCTTAAGCCTTCGTATCTTTTTGCTCTCGTCGCCGGCGACCTTGGCGTGATATACGACACCTTCACTACGATGTCTGGGCGTGATATTGATTTAAGGATATACTGCGACAAAGGCAACGAGAAGCGCTGTCATCATGCTATGTCGTCGCTAAAGAATGCTATGAAGTGGGACGAAGACACCTTCGGCTTAGAGTGCGATCTCGACACGTATATGATCGTAGCTGTAAGCTCTTTCAACATGGGTGCTATGGAAAATAAGGGTTTGAACATATTCAATGCTAGCTGTGTCCTCGCCGATGCTGATACTGCTACTGACGCCGAATTTCTCCGCGTCGAGGGTGTTGTCGGCCACGAATACTTCCACAACTGGACGGGCAACAGAGTTACCTGCCGCGACTGGTTTCAGCTAACTCTCAAAGAGGGCCTTACCGTTTTCCGCGACCATGCTTTCTCTGGAGACATGTTTTCCCGTCCTGTGCAGAGGATAAAAAATGTCGAGCATCTACGTTCTTTCCAATTTCCTGAAGATTCTGGCCCTACTGCCCATCCTATAAAGCCTTCGTCTTATATGCAGATAAACAACTTCTACACTGCCACGGTATACCAGAAAGGCTCTGAGATCATCGGGATGATATCGACCCTTCTTGGCGAAGAGACCTTCAAGAAAGGAATTACGAAATATTTCGAGTTGTATGATGGGCAGGCTGTCACCACCGAAGACTTCGTCCATGCTATGGAGGTCACTTCTGGTCGCGACCTCACACAGTTCAAGAAGTGGTACAGCCAGGTAGGCACTCCTCGTATCGCTGTAAGCCGTCGTTATAATGCCGCCGAGCGTCGTTTTTCCCTTACCATTAAGCAGCATGGCGAGCTACATTTTCCTTTATCTATAGGCCTTCTTGATGGTGATGGCAATGACATCGTCGATACTATCCTTGAAGTCACCAAAAGCGAGGAGACTTTTGTTTTCGACGACATCGCTGAAGAGCCTGCTGTCTCTTTAAACAGACACTTCTCTGCTCCTCTCATCATAGAGGCTTCTTATACCTATGACGACTATATCTTTTTGATGGCGCATGACAACGATCCTTTTGCTCGATGGGATGCAGGACAAGAGCTTTCTTCGAGAGTTGTCATGGCTCTTATCGACGACATACATAGCGGCCGCGACCTTGTCCTTGACGAGCGCTATATTGCTGCTTTTACTGCTATCCTCGATGATGCTGATATCGGCGATGCCTT